>CAZUFI010000042.1:0-3549 GCA_964618745.1 uncultured Thermodesulfobacteriota bacterium
GAAAGAGATCTTCCAGTTGTTTGCCGTCTATTTCAGATGGTGCTTCGCTCATCATGCAATAGGCCTTCTGCGTCTTAGGGAAGGCAATTACGTCTCTAATCGAGTCGCTGCCGGTCATTATAGAGAGTATTCTATCCAGACCAAAGGCTATGCCGCCGTGCGGAGGCGTGCCGTATGAAAGAGCATCGAGCAGGAAGCCGAACTTACTGCTGGCCTCGTCTTTACCGATATTAAGAAGCTCAAAGACCTTTTCCTGCACCTTCGGGTCATGTATCCTTATAGAACCGCCACCGATCTCCTGCCCGTTCAGGACCAGATCATAGGCCTTGGAGTATACCTTTGCAGGATCTGTCTCAAGCAGTTCCATATCCTCGTCCCTCGGGGATGTAAATGGATGGTGCACGGCATTATAGCGTTTTTCGTGTTCGTCATAATCAAACATAGGGAAGTCCGTTACCCAGACAAAGCTGAAACCTTCCTTTGTAGAGCTATCTATCGATTCGGGGATAAGACCAAGCCTCTTACCAATTGCCAGCCTTACGCGACCCAAGACGGTATTGACTACCGTGGCCTTGTCTGCACCGAATAGCATAAGATCTCCTACCTTTGCTCCGGCGGCCTCTTCTATAGCCTGCTTTTCTTCATCACTAAAGAACTTCGCTATCGGCGACTGCCAGCCGTCCGCGTTTATCTTTACCCAGGCAAGCCCCTTTGCGCCGTATGTCTTTGCAAGCTCGGTCAAGTCGTCAAGCTCCTTCCTTGAAAAGCTCGCTGAACCCTCTGCGGTTATAACCTTAACAATACCGCCGCTTGCGGCTACCGTGCTAAAGACCTTCAAACCACAATCTTTTACAAGCCCGGTAATATCTTTAAGCTCCATACCAAAGCGTACGTCAGGGGCATCCAGGCCAAAGCGGCCAACTGCCTCGTCATAGGTTATCCTAGCGAACTTCGCATCCAACTCAATACCAAGGGCCTCTTTAAATATGTGGCCTACGAGCCCTTCCATACACCCCATTACGTCTTCTGTGCCGACAAAGCTCATCTCCGCGTCTATCTGCGTAAACTCGGGCTGACGGTCGGCGCGCAGGTCTTCGTCTCTAAAGCACCTCGTTATCTGAAAATAACGGTCAAAGCCGGAGATCATAAGTATCTGCTTAAAAAGCTGCGGCGATTGCGGCAATGCGTAAAAATGCCCTGCATTCATACGTGACGGTACGAGAAAATCACGCGCCCCCTCTGGCGTACTCTTTGTAAGCATCGGGGTCTCTATATCAAGGAAGCCATTATCAGACAAATAATTACGCGCTGCCATCGAGACCTTATGCCTGAGCATAAGGCTCTGCTGCAAGATAGGACGCCGAAGGTCCAGAAATCTATGCTTGAGCCTTACGTCCTCGCCGGCATCGGTATCGTCATCTATTTGGAAGGGTAATGCATTCGCGCTGCTAAGTATCTTAAGCTCGGTGACCTTTACCTCGACCATCCCTGTCTTGAGCGAAGGATTCTCGGTCTCTTCCGGCCTCTTTGAGACTATCCCTTTTACAGCCAGTACGAACTCACTCCTGAGCGTATGGGCCAGGGCATGCACCCCTTTACCGTCATTATCACCGCCCTCTGACGCTGGCTCCGGGTTAAATACAAGCTGCACCAGCCCCTGACGGTCTCTTAAATCTATAAAAATCAAGCCACCGTGGTCGCGCCTGCGCTGAACCCAGCCCATAAGGGTAAGCTCAGAGCCGATATCACTCTCACCTACGCTACCGCACCAGGTGCTTTTCCTCCAATCTCCTAAATTATCCAAAGAAACCCTCCATTTGCAAAACCTGAGCCACTACGACAAGCGAAGTAGCCTCCGATTCGTTACCTTACTTTTTATCAACCTCAAACTTATACCATAATAGTATGGTATTTTTCAATTTTTACGGTCTTTTCACCTTCATTATTATAGAGGCACTAAAGAGGTGTTTTTTGTCTTGACATGACATCTATCTATTCTATAATACGGTCTCGATTAAAGATTTTTAATTTTTGTCTATACCACTGGATTAGAGGCAACACCACTAAACTAAGGAGGCAAGTATATGAACAAGAAAGGACTTCTGACACTCCTCCTGGCCTGTATTGCCTGGAGTATGGTGATGGCTGGCCCTAGCTCTGCAGAATATGCCGACATCGTACTCGACAACAAGATCGAGAGTATGAAGAAGGCAGGAGTTAAGGCTGTCGTCTTCCCTCACTGGTTTCACAGGATCAGGTTCAAGTGTAAGGCCTGCCATGAGGATATCTTTATTCTCAGAGCTGGCGCAAACGACATTAACATGACTAAAATAATGGAAGGCGAGTTTTGCGGTAGATGCCATAACGGTATGACTGCGTGGGAACCTCTCTACTGTGACAGGTGCCACTCCTATACCGGCAAATAGTCCGCTTTCATAAAAGGAGGATTTCAATGAGATCAATATACAAGAACAAATTGTACCTGACTCTGGCACTGGTAATCGGCTTTGCCCTCCTTTTTAGCGGACTTGTGCTACCTGATGGGGTGGCCGAGGCCAAGGAGTTAACCGCTAAAAAGAAGGCGCCAATAATGCTGGCCGCTGCTAAGAAAGATACAAAGAAGAAAGTTACAAAGAGAAAAAAGACTACCAAAAAACGAGCAACAAAGAAGAAAGCTGCTAATATTGTTGATCCAACCGATCCGACAAGCGTACTTTATCTGGATACCGCAGGTAAGCTTGCGGGCATAGGAGATCCTAATGTTCCTGCCAGTGCCTCTGTTAAAGCTGGTCTGGGCTGGCATCCGGCTGCTCTTGAAGCAACTGGACTTCCTAAAGATAGATACGGCCTTATTGACTGGGCGGAAATCGTCAGGAAGAATATGATCAAGCCAAGGCATTCGATCAATCCTAAGGATAGTGAGATGCCTCCGATGGATCTTGATATCATTATCAAAGCAAAGGGCGACTACGTCAATGACGTTAAGTACCCTCACTGGATCCATACCTACTGGCTCAAATGTGAGGTCTGTCATGCCACTAAGGGCGGAGCGATATTCATACCTGCTCGCGGCTCAAACAACATGACAATGGTAGGAATAGTCCAGGGCAAGTGGTGCGGAAGATGTCACGGAAAGGTAGCCTTCCCGCTTACAGACTGTCAGAGATGTCATACAGTACCAAAAAAGCCACTTAAGAAGTAACGACAAACAACCAATATGAAACTGATATTAACTGTAATTATAGCAACATTTATAGCAATAATCGCTCAGACCGGTAGCCCGCAAGCTGCCGGTCTTGGCGATATTGAGATAGATAACCATGCCGAGACCAAAAAAGAAGCAGGGGTTGGGACGGTAATATACACCCATACCCAGCACGCAAAACGCACCAAATGCGCAACATGCCACCCGTCAATCTTTAAGAAAGAAAAAGGCGCAAACCCAATCAATATGGGTGCGAATATGCAGGGTGAATACTGCGGGGCATGCCATAACGGAATGCAGGCCTTTCCGATGTTCCACTGCGATAAGTGCCACAACGACGTAAT
>CAZUFI010000042.1:3649-5674 GCA_964618745.1 uncultured Thermodesulfobacteriota bacterium
AAGCTAATCAAGCATCGAGGCAGCACCGTCGTCGAGCAACCACAAGAGCTCTCCGTCGGTGGGCATTATCCTTAACGCAGGCGGGGCAGCCGTATCATCGTCTTTTCCAGCCCCGTCTATCACTCTGGTTACGGCCCCTGCCTTTCCCTTACCACAGACCATAAAGATAACCAGCCCTGCGTTATTAACAAGCCTTGGCATCATTGTAATACGCCTTATATCCGGGCTACCCATATTGGTTGATCCGTCGCCTGGCCCGTCTGTATCAATAACCAACCTGCCGAGCTCATCAAGAGAGGCCAGGCCATTTTTATTATGCTTACCCATATTATCTGGATTATCAGGAAATATAGACAAGGTATGACCGTCACTGCCAAGCCCTAGTAAGACAATATCAAAGGCCGGTAGACCGTCTTTGATAAAGCCACCTGAGTCATCATCAAAGCCTTTAAAACTCTCCTTGATATCCTCTTCATACTTTGACGCAGCCTCTTTTGGCTCTAGCTCACCCTGGATTCTGTGGATGTTGCTGGCAGGTATTTCAATATCGTCGAGCAGGCTGAGCATCACCATCCTGAAGTTGCTCTCTTCGTTCCTAGGCCCGACGCAACGCTCATCGCCAAAAAAGAGATGGACCGATTCCCAACAGATGCCTTCCCTAAAAGGGGGTGTTGCCAGCAACCTATACAAGGCCTTTGGAGTCGATCCGCCCGAGAGTGCGATAGTAAGGGGTCTACCTTTTTTAGAGGCCTCCTCAGCCTTGGCGGCAATAATAATAGCGACTTCTTTTGCCACCTCATCGATATTCAATTCAACCCTTATCGCCATAATAAGACCACCGCCTATTTTTCTTGCTGATAAATTCTTAACTAAAAGGAAAGGTGTCTACCCACCAGATGTGAATACGCATGGTTGGCAGCACCATATAGCGCGACCTTAGGCTCAAGCACTACGAAGACAGGAAGGCTACTCATGTAATCCTTAAAACGACCTTTATCTATAAAGGCCTTGATAAAGGTATCTTCCCTCAGGGCCTTTATAATCTTACACGGTATACCGCCTGCTATATAGATGCCGCCGGAAGGTAGCGTCTTTAACGCCAAATTCCCTGCCTCTGCACCGAGGGCCGATATAAATATCTTCAAGGCCTCTTTACAGACCCCAAAGCCGCCCTCCCTTGCCGCCTCATCTGATATAACGGTAGGCGGATCCTCTTGTCTAAATCTATCATTGAGGGTTGGATTAGGTCTGCGCCCATCCATAAGAAAATCATATATATTCTTAAGTCCAGGTCCGCTGACGACACGCTCTACACTTACGTGACCAAATCTGGCATAAAGATAAGCAAGCAACCCCTGCTGAATCGCCCCGTTCGGAGCAAAATCCGAGTGACCGCCCTCGCTCGGTGAAGGATAGTAAATGCTATGACCAGCCTCGGTTTCTTCCTCCATGCTACTTAAAGTAGCCTCACCAAGCCCCGTACCAACTGCGATAACGGCTGCATTCCCCTTGCCCCTGCGACCCTGCTGAAGGCAATGAAACATATCGGAGTCCAACATGGGAAACCCCCATGAGGTAGCAACAAGATCATTTATTAAATAAAGATCCCTAATACCAATACTCGCCGCGAGCTCTTCTGAGTCAACGACCCAATCAAGGTTTGTAAAGCTCGCCTTAGTGCCACTAATACGCGCCGCTACCCCAATGGTCACAGCATCAATCTCAACCGGGCCGTACTTATCCAGAAAAGCACGAATAACAGCACTGGCAGAATCATAATCCTTATTTTGGAATTGAGCCTTCTTCCGAACGGAGAAAAAACCATCTTTAAAGCTAAAGAGGGCGAGGTCAGTCTTTGTCCCACCCATATCGCCCGCTAGGACAACTGCATTGAGTGCTTCTTTGCTTAAGCGGCTTTTTCCTTTAATACTCACCAAAAACACCTTCTCACTAATGATTTTCAAATGGGCTGAAGCCTGTATAGGCCTTGAAGCCTGTATAGGCCTTGAAGCCTGTATAGGCCTT
>CAZUFI010000042.1:5774-11318 GCA_964618745.1 uncultured Thermodesulfobacteriota bacterium
AATTCCTTACGCATAGCAGCTAGTATTCGCTCGGCAAAAGAAGAATCCTGACGTGACCTGAATCTTCTAAATAGCGATGCACTTATAGCAGGTGCTGCGACTCCCAGCTCTACGGCCTCTTGCACCGTCCAGCGACCCTCGCCAGAGTCCTCTACGTAACCCTCTATATTATTAAGTCTTCCGTTCTTTTCAAAGGCCGACTCGACAAGCTCCAAGAGCCATGACCTGATAACGCTTCCCCTGTTCCAAAGCCCCGAGACCTGGGCAAAGTCCAGATCCTTACCATAAGGAGATGCCTCCATAATCTCAAAGCCCTCGGCATAAGACTCCATAAGGGCGTATTCAATTCCGTTATGAACCATCTTGACAAAATGCCCTGCTCCTGTTGCTCCGCAGTAGAGATAGCCGTCTTTCGGGGCCAGTGTAATAAAGAGCGGCTCAAGCTGCTCAAAGACCTCACGCTTACCGCCTATCATCAGGCAATAGCCTTCCTGCAATCCCCAGATACCGCCGCTTGTCCCTACATCGGCAAACTCTATGCCGAGCTGAGCCAACGCTTCGGCGTGTTTTATATCGTCTTTATAAAAGGTATTGCCGCCGTCTATTATCAAGTCGCCCTCAGACAGCAACCCCATCAGCTCGGCTATAACGCCATCGACCGCCGCCCCGGAAGGAACCATCACCCAGACTATCTTCGGCGACGGCAGGGCCTCAACCAGCTCCTTAAGGCTCGCAACACCTCCTATGCCGTGGCCCTTGGCCTTTTCAATATTCTCCGGGTGATGATCAAGCCCGGTGACCTTATGACCACCTTCGGTGAGCCTTCTGGCCATATTCATTCCCATCTTTCCTAACCCTACCATCGCTATATGCATTGGCCTTTCTCCCCCTATTAAAGATTACTCTCAAGCAGTTTGCAAAACTCCTTCAGACTCGCAGCCTTTACACTTGCAAGCTCTATATGCATAACCGCCCTGCCGTTTGAATCCAATGCTGCCATATCTCCCATTGCCTGCGAGCACTCAAGATCCCAGAAGGTATACGGCTTACCTGGAATCTCTACGTCATCGCTCCTTGCCCCCCGTGCATGCGTAATAATAATAAAGGCCGCCTTTGCGCCCCCACCCTTATGCAGCTGCCCGGTAGAGTGCAGATACCTCGGGCCATAACCAAACTGCGTAGCCACAGCGCATTTTTCACCGACTACCTTCCTGATATGAGTAAGCGGGCCTTGCATAATCTTATCGGCAGGGTCAAAGTAGGGCAGAATTCCCAGATAAAAACCTTCACTAATAAGACCTGAAAAGCCAGCTATCGCAGCCTCCAGATCGCTACACTTACCGATTCTAGCGGCGGTATGAGTGCCAAAGCTCAGGGTAAAGCCCTTTCCCGGTAAGCCTTCGGCCTTTGGCCCTTTACCACCACCATTAGCCATCTTCTCTAGGCAGGCCTTTGCCATTAGCTTGGCCTCCTCGACATTTGGCTGATCAAATGGATTTATCCCAAGCACTGCACCAGCCACAGCCGTTGCTACTTCCCAGCGAAAAAACTCGCCGCCAAGCTCATAGATATCATCCAGTTCTATCTCTATTACCGGCTCGCCGGCTTCTCTAAGGGCATCGACCAGAAACCGCTCGGACTGCGCGTTCTTCAGATACGAGTAGACAAAGACCCTGTCGCCGCCATACTCAGGCGTAGTTGCAAGATCCTTTGGACCGGGCACGG
Source organism: uncultured Thermodesulfobacteriota bacterium (assembly GCA_964618745.1). GTDB lineage: Bacteria > Desulfobacterota > GWC2-55-46 > GWC2-55-46 > DRQE01 > JAJRSM01. The sequence goes on from CAZUFI010000042.1 coordinate 7,500, forward strand.
CCTCCCCTGTGATCGGCACTATCCCCTTACCTTCCTTACCCGTACTCTCCGCTATAAGCTGCTCTATCCAGAGCCCAAAGCTCTCCAACCCCTCTGATCCGATAAAGGTGACTTTATCCCGCCCCTTAAGAGCCAGTGCCCCAAGGGCCGCTCCGAGCTGGACCGCAGGGTTTTCCTTCTCGTCACCCTCAACCGTCGAGGCCTCGACCATACGCGTTATAGACTGAAATAACCTTTCCAGATCTATCCCCAGAAGGGCCGCCGGAACAAGGCCGAAATAAGACAGGACGGAATAACGCCCGCCAATATCAGCGCGATTTAGAAATACCCTTCTAAAGCCCTTCTCTTTTGATAGCTCCGCCAGATAAGAGCCCGGATCTGTTATGGCAATGAAGTTCTCACCGGCGCTCGCGCCCTTTACCTTAGATACAATATCGTGGAAGTATTCGAAAAAACTGAGAGGTTCGACTGTAGTACCGGATTTACTTGCTACGATAAAGAGGGTCTTTGCGGGGTCTATATCCTCGGCGACCCGCTTAATAGCGGCAGGGTCGGTAGAGTCAAGGACTATTAATTCAGGATAACCGCCTGAGGCGGGCGTCAACCCATCGGCAGCACCGAAGGTCTCGGCAAGGACTATCGGAGCAAGGCTTGAGCCGCCCATCCCGAGCAGGACAACCTTTACAAAGCCCGCCTCCTTTACCTCAGCGGCAAAGGCCTCAAGCTCGCCTATCACCTTATACATCTCTGCCGGAACATCATACCAGCCAAGGGCATTAGGTATCATAGCCACGGCCTCAGGGGTATCGCTCCAGAGCAGCGGGTCTTTCTCAGCTAAACGCCGGGAAAAGCCCTTACCCTCAAGCTCGCCCAAGAGCAGTTCATAACTACCTAGGTAATCGCCAAGTGAGAGCCGTAATCTTGCATTAAGCCATTTTAGACTGCCTGTATCGGTCATAATATCCAGAGGTTAGCTGCATTTACGGGCTATGTCAAGTGGTGGAGGCACCGGCCTTCGTAAATACCTTCGTTGCCTTATCGACGATATTATCGACTGTAAAGCCGTACTTCTCCATAAGTATCTTATAAGGGGCACTGGCACCGAAACCTTCTACGCCAATAACCGCACCGTCAAGCCCTACGTATTTATGCCATCCCTGCTCGGAACCGGCCTCTATAGCAACCCTAGCCCTTACATTCGGTGGCAGCACGGCATCACGATAGTCAGCGTCCTGCGCCTCAAAAAACTCAACACACGGCATGCTAACGACGCGCGTTGCCACTCCCTGCTCTGTAAGTTTATCATACGCACCTATGGCAAGCTCTACCTCAGAGCCGCTGGCGATAAGGATCAACTGCGGGCGGCCTCCGTTCAAATCAGCCGGGGTCTCTGCAATAACATAGCCGCCACGCGCTAGATCCCCTGCGCTGGAGCTACCGTACTTTGCCCTATCTACGATAGAGAGCTTCTGACGCGTCAGAATCAATGCAGTCGGCGTGCTGGTTGCCTTAAGGGCCGCCCTCCATGCCTCGCTCGTCTCAGGGCCGTCGCACGGCCTTAAAACATTAAGGTTAGGAATCGCCCTGAGAGATGCCAGATGCTCGACCGGCTGATGCGTCGGGCCGTCCTCGCCAAGGCCAATAGAGTCGTGAGTAAATACATAAATTACCTGCATACCCGAGAGTGCCGCCACGCGAATCGCGCCCCTCATATAATCAGAGAAGACCAGAAAAGTCCCGCCGTACGGAATTATCATCCCGCCCGAGGCCATGCCATTCATTACAGCACCCATTGCATGCTCACGCACACCAAAGTGCATATTACGTCCGTTCTCGCCCGGCATAAGATCGCCAAGCCCCTTCATATAAGTATTATTAGACGGTGCTAGGTCCGCCGAGCCGCCGATTAAAACAGGTATATCCTCTGCTATCGCATTAAGGACATTACCCGATGCGCTCCTCGTTGCCACACCTCCGTCTTCCGGCTTATACTCAGGCAGAGCCTCTTCCCACTTCAAAGAGTTATTACCGCTAAGCCTCGCCTCAAGCTCTTTGGCGAGTTCTGGATGCTCCTTTGCGTAACCGTCTAAGGTCTTCTGCCACTGCGCCTCAAGAGCCGCACCCGTATCGCAGCTTTTAGTAAAGACCGCGCGAGCCTCATCCGGCACATAAAATCTCGGCTCTACAGGCCAGCCCAAATTTTCCTTAGTAGCCTTCATCTCGTCAGTACCAAGCGGAGAACCGTGCACCCCCGCTGTGTCTTGCTTATTAGGACTGCCAAAGCCGATATTGGTCCTTGCTATAATAATAGACGGCTTTGTTGTCTCGGCCTTCGCCGCCTCTATCGCCGCGGATACTGCCTCTACGTCATTACCATCGATCTTTTGTACGTGCCACTTGAGCGCATCAAAACGCTTTGCAACATCTTCAGTAAAGGCAACCGAGGTCGGCCCCTCTATTGTTATCTGATTATCAGAGTATAAACAAATCACCTTACCAAGCTCCAGATGCCCTGCCATAGAGGCCGCCTCATTAGAGATGCCCTCCATCATATCTCCGTCGCCGCTTATCATATACACGCTATAGTCAAAGAGCGTAAAGCCGGGCTTATTATAACGATCTGCAAGATAACGTTCGGTAATCGCCATACCAACGCCGTTGGCAAAGCCCTGCCCGAGCGGGCCGGTCGTCGTCTCTATTCCGCGCGACAGATCATACTCGGGATGACCCGGCGTGTGGCTGCCCCATTGCCTGAAGTTCTTAAGCTCTTCAATCGGCATATCATAGCCGGCCAGATGCAGGAGCGAATAAAGCAACATTGAACCGTGGCCCGCTGAAAGCACAAAACGGTCTCTATTCGCAAACCTGGGGTTTTTCGGGTTATGCCTCAGATGCCTTGTCCAGAGCGTATAGGCCATAGGGGCATCCCCCATCGGCATACCGGGATGGCCCGAGTTTGCCTTCTCTACGCCATCGGCTGCGAGAAAACGTAGGGTATTTATACAGAGGTCATCCAGTACTTTACTCTTATTATCGTTTGTCATCTTTAGGATCAAAGCTCCTTTTTATCTTAATTATAGTCTTGAAATTACAATAATATAGGTCAGGTTAGATACCTGAATTTCATAGATAGACCTTAACACAAAACAAGGCCGGTGTCCGCTGGTTATAAAATGTTTTTGAATTATTTCTTGAGCTGGCCTCGCCCGTCAGGCTTACTGTCGGGAACGATAACTCCACCGGACATTATGACCTTAAAGGCATCCTCTACCGTCATATCAAGTGAGGTAACCTCGGTGCTGGGCACGGCCAGATAAAAGCCGGATGTAGGGTTAGGGGTGGTTGGCAAAAAGACATTTATAAGATCTTCCTCAACCTTTGTCTGCACCTCGCCCTTAGTCTTACTCGTTACAAAGGCTACGGCATACGTCCCCTTACGAGGGAACTCAATCAAGACGACCTTTCTAAAACCATCGGCGTCCTTTGAGAAGAAGGTCGAGATAAACTGCTTCGAGCTCTTATAGATCGTCCGCAACAGCGGTATCCAATCCAGCATCCACTCGCCAAAAGCTACGAGCTTCTTACCAAGAAAATTGGTCGCCACCATCCCGACCAAAAAAATACCTACGACCGTCATCAAGAGCCCAATCCCGGGCACATGAAACGGCATATAAGTATCCGGCCTTGCAACCTTTGGCAAAAGCAAGATAAGCGAATCCATAAAGTTAACTATGGTTATAAATACGTAAAACGATATGTATAGCGGCAGGACTATAACAAGACCCGTCACAAAGTATCTCTTAATGATCTTCATCAAAT
>CAZUFI010000043.1:0-3886 GCA_964618745.1 uncultured Thermodesulfobacteriota bacterium
AGTAGCGAAACCCAACAATTAAAAATATTATTTCAAAACAAAGACGCATCGAAAATCAAACTCACTGCGTGAATGCTAAAGCCCCTTAGGGACAAAGATTATCAACTTAAATATACCGTACGCACCCACATGCGCTCCTGCGGAGAGCAAAATTCATTAGTTAGCATCCAGCCATGCGAAGCTAGAAACCATATTAATAAATATGCTGTACGCAGTACTCATAGTGCAACTGCTGTTCTTTCATAGGTATACCAAGCAGCGCAGGCCCCCTCATCCGAGACCATGCAGGGCCCTTGAGGTGCGGTTGGCGTACACACGGAAGCAAAGAGCGGACACTGTGGCGGGTTAATCACTCCGCGCAGGACATCGGCACAGCGGCAACCTGAGGTGGCCTTGTCGCTCTTCATGTATTTTGTAATATCTATACCAAAACGCCTGGCTGCTGAAAAATCCATATAATCGTCACGCAGACTCAGCCCGCTCATCGGTATAGAACCAAGCCCTCGCCATAGGGCATCGCCTGGCTCAAAGACCTGATCCATGATAGCCCTTGCCCTCTCGTTACCTCTACCCGATACAACTCGCTTATATTCATTTTCTATATCAGCGCGGCCCTCTTTGAGCTGGAGCAAGAGCATATAGATGGCAAAGAGCAAGTCAAGCGGCTCAAAGCCCGCTACAACGCATGGCCTATTATAGTCTTTTGCTATAAAGCCATAAGCACCTGCCCCGATAATAGCCGTAACATGGCCCGGACAGATAAAACCGTCTATGCGCATATCTTTACTATCGAGTAAAGCTGCCATTGCAGGTGGCGTTAGTTTGTGCAGTGGGTATACGGTTAGGTTGGTTATTCCCTCGCCCCGTGCAGTCTGCAAGACCGATGAGATCAGAGGGACCGTCGTCTCAAAACCAACGGACAATAAGACAACTTCTTTCTCAGGGCTCTGGCGTGCGATAGATAACGCACCAAGTGGTGAGTATACAACCCTTACATCCGAGGCGCGAGCCCGTGCCTGCTCTAAGGTAGAAGAGCTACCGGGAACTTTCAGCATATCCCCAAAGGTAGTAATAACTACCTCTTTGTTTGAATCTGCGAAGTCTACGATAGCGTCTATTTCCGGCTGTGAGGTAACACAGACAGGGCAGCCCGGCCCTGATATTAGATTTATATTGTCGGGCAGTACTGCACGAAGCCCACTCTTGCAGGCCGTATGGGTGTGTGAACCGCAGATCTCCATGAAGGAGACCTCAAAAGTAGCCAGCCGTACTATTTCTTTTAAAATACCGCTGCCGCGAACCAGATCTTTGAACTCGTCGATATACTTCACGAGAGTTCACCAAAAGAATCCATCGCTGCAAGCGTCTTTTTGGCAGCATCAATATCAAGGCGTTCAATGGCAAAACCAGCGTGGACAATCACATATTCGCCGACCACGATGCCACCGAGCAACTGCATACTTACCTGAACAGTAGCCTTGCCAAGCTCTACCGTTGCCGTATCTCCGCTTATTTTCAGAACCTTACCAGGTACGCCGAGACACATAAGTTACATTACCTCCAGGACCCTGAGTATTTTTTCTTTCTCCCAAGCTACCACAGCCTGGCCAAAAGATATACCGCCGTCATTGAGCGGAACCTTCTCACTGACAAATACTTTGAGGTCTTTTTCCTTCAAGGCACTCACCGTCATACGCAGTAAAAGAGAGTTCTGAAAGACCCCGCCGCTTAAAACTACGGTATCCAGCTTACTCTCTACGGCTAGCCTCACTACGATATCAACTACCATCACGGCCATCGTCCTATGAAATCTGGCCGCAATCATCCCAACGCTTGTCCCTGCATTTAACTCGTCAACTATAGCCCTTATAGCCGGAGATACGTCCAGCTCCATCATCTCTAGCTCTGTGACCTTATACGGATATGGCGGATAGAGCGCATCGGAATCGCCACGCGTCTTACGCATAAATAACACCGCGCTGCGCTCCAGAAGCATAGCTGCCTCTGCCTCAAAGCCTGCCTTATAAGAAAGCCCTAGCAGCGCCGATACGCCGTCAAAGAGTCTACCCGCACTTGAGGTTAGCGGAGTATTGATCCTATCGCGAATAAGCTTTACTACTATCTGCATCTTATCGCTGCCAACGGCCTTTGAAAAGGCCGGAAGCGCAAGCGTTAGATCATCGCCATAAACACGATACAGGTAACTTACCGCCATGCGCCACGGCTCGTTAATGGCACTGCTCCCCCCCGGCATAGGGATATAGCTAAGATGAGCGCGTCTGCAATAATCGCGCCTTCTGGCAAGCATAAACTCACAACCCCAGATATTACCATCCACCCCGTAACCAGTACCATCCAGAGCCACCCCGACGACAAGACCGTTCAGGCTGTACTCTCCCATAGTAGCTGCGATATGGGCGTGATGGTGCTGGACCGAGACCATACGCATGCTCGGTATATCAACGAGCTTTCTATATTCTTCTGCAAAACCGGTCGTAAAATACCCCGGATGCAGGTCGCGAACTATAGTCTTTGGCGAAAGCCCTAGAATATCTTTAAGGTTAAATAGTGTCTCTCTGAAAAATATAGTCGAGTCAAAGTTCGAGAGCTCGCCAAGATGCTGACTGACGAGTGCATTGAAACCCTTGGTCAAGGTAAAGGCCCCTTTCATCTCACCGCCACAGGCCAGTATCTCCCCCATCTCCTCATCAAGCGGCAACCCTCCGGGAACATAGCCGCGAGCTCGCCTTAAGATCATCGTCGTTGCCTGCTCCCCACGCCCAATACTCCTTACGACCGAGTCATCTATCCTTGTATGTATCTCACGGTCATGAAAGAGAAAATAATCGGCTATCCCCGTAAGCTTTGCCAAGGCCTCACTGTTGACCGTAGATATCGGCTCTCCTGATAGATTACCGCTGGTAACAACAAGTGCCAGAAAACCGGCACAGATAAGATGATGCAAGGGGCTTGCCGGCAGCATAGCTCCGATTAGATAGCTCTCTGGCGCAACGTGGCTGGAAAGCTCATAAGAATCCGATTTTTCCAGCAGCACGATAGGGCCTGCCATACTCTCCAGTAAGGTCTTTTCATTATCATCTACGATTGCAAAGGTATTAGCAGCCTCGATGCCAGCAACCATTACGGCAAAAGGCTTCAGAGAGCCACGCTTTAGTTCACGCAGTCTTGCAACGGCCTCGTCGTTGGTGGCATCGCAGACCAGTTGAAAACCACCGACCCCCTTTATAGCCAAGATACGACCATCCCTTAAATGCCTGGAGACCTCGCAGAGGACATCCTCGGAGGAAAGACTATTGACATCAGTACCACTGCCGCTCTGGGCTATCCACAAGGCAGGGCCACACTCGGCGCAGGCATTTGGCTGGGCGTGAAAACGCCGGTCTTTGGGGTTGTCATACTCCCCCTGACAGCTCTGGCACATAGTAAAGGCAGACATAGTCGTATTGTATCTATCATAGGGAATATCACGCAGTATGGTATAGCGCGGACCGCACTGCGTACAGTTTATAAAAGGATAGCTATAACGCCTATCAGAAGGGTCTCTCATCTCAGAGAGGCAGTCACTGCAAGGGACGACATCAGGTGAGATTATATCGGTCGTCTCGTAAAGCTTTGTAAAGAGATCGCCCTTTATACTCTCTCGTATAATAAAATCAGGATAATAGGCCGGAGGCAGTTCTTCACGCTCGATATAATCAATGCGGGCAAGTACCGGGGCCTGCTGCTTTATCTCCTCGATAAAACCGTCAATATAGGCATCATCCACATGACCCTCGACCTCAACGATAAGACCTTCATTATCATTAAGGCAAAAACCACGTAGCCCTACGGCAGAGGCCAGAGCATATACAAAAGGCCTGAACCC
>CAZUFI010000043.1:3986-11198 GCA_964618745.1 uncultured Thermodesulfobacteriota bacterium
AAAAACCACGTAGCCCTACGGCAGAGGCCAGAGCATATACAAAAGGCCTGAACCCCACGCCCTGCACCTTACCCCTTATTACTATCCTTATTCGTTTAAGTTTACCTGTGACGTCCATTTCAACCTCACCATCCATAGATGCACCATCTGAGATGGCCCGATGCCGCCTGAGGCGGCTCAATGCCACCTGAAATAACTCAATGCCATCTGAAATGGCTTAATGCCACCTGAGGCGGCCCGATGCAGCATAAGGCGACTAACGCCGCCAGTAACTATCGCTTCTTACCACTCACACCGGCTCGCTCAAGCTCGACTATGACCATATCGACGATGCCGGTAAGGCCTTCTTTAACAACGGCAGAGAGCTCTGTGCCAGGGGCTATCCTCTCAGGCAGCATACCTATAAGTATAAGCTCAGCCCTTTTGCCCTCCAGCGCCGAGATAGCCAGCACCTCATTCAAACCGATATCATGCAGGCTTCTCACTGCACCAGTGCCTAGCACTGTTTTTAATAGGCTACCATCGATCCTTATCGGTTGCCCTACCTCTGGCTTATCACGACCACTACCACCCAGATCCTCGATAGCCACGGCATCGAGGATTATAACAAGGCTCTTACCCTCAAAGGCAGAGACCAACGTAAGTCCACCCGTGCCGCCGTCCAGAAGCGTAACCTCGGATGGGAAGATATAGGTATCTTCCAGCAACTCCAAAGCCCTTACGCCAAGGCCGTCATCGGATAAAAGCGTATTGCCTACTCCAAGCACCAATATATCTGCGCCAGCAGCCACACCTAGAGTTTGTTCAGGCCATTCAAGGCCGCCTGTTTGTATGCATCGGTAAGGGTCGGATAATTAAAGACCGCATTTTTAAAGTACTCAACCGAGCCGCCGTGATCCATAACGGCCTGCCCTATATGGATAAGCTCTGCCGCCTTATCGCCGATAATATGCACGCCTAGCAAGAGCTTTGTCTCACGGTGAAAGAGCAGCTTGAGCATACCGAAGATATCGCCGGAGATCTGACCACGGGCTACCTCTGCGAATAGGGCTGTACCCGACTCATAGGGCACACCGGCCTCTGTAAGCTCTTCTTCGTTTTTGCCAACCATCGAGATCTCCGGGATTGTATAGATGCCAAAGGGCATCTGACCCGGGAGCGTGCAGCTTGAGCCTTCTTTACCAAAGGCATGACACATGGCGAGCCTCCCCTGCTCACGAGAGGTCGAGGCCAGCGAAGGATACCCGATCACATCACCTACCGCATAGATATGCTCAACCTCGGTCTGAAAATTCTTATTTACAGTCAGGAGCTTTCTCTTCTCATCTGCCTTAAGACCAACAGCACCAAGGTTCAACCTATCCGTATTTCCGACCCGACCCATTGTATATAGCAACTTATCGGAGTTTACTACCTTTCCGCTCTTAAGCCCTGTTACGACCTTATCCTCACCTTTTATCTCAATATTAACGACCTCTTCGCCAAGACGCAAGGTCGTGGCGGTATGACGCATCCAGTACTGAAGCGACTCGACTATCTCACGATCTGCAAAACCAAGCAGCTTATCTCTTTTCTCGATTATGGTGACCTTAACGCCAAGGCAGGCAAAGATGCAGGCGTACTCACACCCTATAACCCCTCCGCCTATTACGGTAAGTCTGCCGGGGATACTATCCAGATTAAGGATGGTATCGCTATCATATACGTGGTCGGCATCAAAGGGCACGCCATCTGGACGGGCCGGGGTCGAGCCGGTAGCTATAACAATAACGCCTGCTCGCAGCTCCTTTGCGTCCCCGTCATGGCCTTTTATAACGAGCACATGCTCGTCCACAAATGATGCCTCGCCGTAGATGATCTCTATATTATTACGCGCGAAGTGGTCGCTGACGACATCCATCTGCCCTTTTATAACCTCTGTCTTTTTGTGCATCAACTCGCCAAGGGTTACGTCCTTGCCGATACTGCACTGAAAACCCATGCCGCCTCGTTGCTTAAGCCCTGCCAGAAAAACCGCCGTCTCCCTTAATGTCTTACTCGGCAACGTACCCAGATGAAGCCCGGCTCCGCCTATCACAGGGCAATTCTCTATAACGCCGACCTTCTTGCCAAGCTTGGAGGCTTGAACGGCGGCCTTCTCGCCACCCGGGCCTGACCCAATTATAAGTACGTCATATTCCTTCACTAAAACACCTCCGAAAGCTCTGTTAAATGGTAACCCAGAGAACTAAGATCAATTAAAATAAGTTAATATCCATTGGCATGTAATTCTATAAAGTTGCTGTATTTAAAGACCTTTACCCTCACCTATTACAGGGTATGCTATATTGGAAATATACGAATTTATCCTCTTCAGGTTCGAGAGGACATCCAGGTGGACAGAGCTTGTATCAACGGATTCACGAAGCCCTCTATGAAGCCGCTCTATATGGGCTTCCCGAAGCCTTCTTTCCTTATCGGCAATCTCTATCTTATTACTTAGCAATCTTCTGGCTATCTCCTTATCACTGGAGGCAAAGGCCGCCACTGCAAGCTCGAAGTTATCCATAACCATCCTGTGCAACTCCTCTATCTCCTCCATCCCGGCGATAGAGAAGAGGTATCCGTGCTTGACCTTCTTACGCGCAAGCTCCATCAGGTTCTTATCGATCACATCGCCGATATTCTCCATATTATTGGTAAAGGATATTATCTCCAGCTCTCGTGAGGCCTGCGCGCCGGTCAGGGCCTCACGGATAAGCTTTGTAAGGTAGAGCTTTATCTCACGGTCTATCAGGTCCACCTCGTTATCGCTCTGCTCTATCTGCCGGATCAACTGCAAGTCATCTCGCTTGAAGACCTCAAGTGAGCTCTTAAGCATTGCCTGCGCCATATCGGCAACGCGAAGTGCCTCGCGCGTGGCTTGGCCCAGAGCCAGAGACGGCGTCTTTATTACCATCGGATCGAGATACCGAGCCCCTTTATCATCTTGCTCTTCACGCTCCGGCATAAGGCGCGTTACAAGCGAGGTAAAGACCCCTGTAAAGGGCAAAAAGAGTATCGCAAGCCCGATATTAAAGAATGTATGGGCATTTGCGACCTGGCGCACAACAGTGCCAGCGCTTTGCTCCACAAGACCCGCAAAGAAACCAATAAATGGCAATATAAGAGCAACACCCAGTGCCTTAAACAATACATGCGCAAGTGCTACTCTTTTGGCATCGACCGAGGCCCCTATGCTTGAGATTATAGCACTTATACAAGTACCCAGATTAGCACCGAGGACAATAGGCACTGCGGCCTCTATAGTAAACAACCCGGAATGCGCAGCCGTTATGGCAAGCCCTAAGGTCGCGGCACTTGAATGAAGTATAGCAGTTATTGCGGCGGCTACTATTATCCCAGCCACCGGGTCGTCATTGAGCGTTAGGAGGGCCTGGCCCATTAACGAGTCAGGCGTAAGCGGAGAAAACGTAGAGGTAAGGATCTGCAAGGCCAAAAAAACAAAACCAAAGCCCAGAATCGCAAGACCTATGTCTTTAATAGGAGTCTTCTTGGAGAGAAACATAACCAGCACGCCAACACCAACAAAGCCAAGGGCGTAGTCATAGACTTTGAAGGCTATTATCTGTACGGTAAGGGTCGTACCGATATCAGCACCAAGGATAACCCCCATTGTCTGCGGCAGTGCTATCAACCCCGACCCTACAAAGCCGACCAGCATAACCGTCGTAGCACTGGAGCTCTGCAAGAGTGCCGTAATCGCAGCACCGACCATCATCCCCTTAAAGCGGTTGCTCATAGCCGTTAAGAGAAAACTTCGCAGACGCGCACCGGCGGCCTTCTGCAGGCCACGCCCGACAAGACGCATCCCGTAGAGCAAGAGCATTACACCGCCAAAGGCACTGAATAGAGTAAGTGAGGTCATAGGCAACTCACAGGTTAGAGATCAAGGAAGAATAAAAAAAACCGGATATAGTAGAAAAAGATAAACTAACAAAAGATATAGTTGTTACATTAATGATATCTCTAAATGAGGTTTTTTGCAAGTTGAATAAGCTTTTAGGCCATCCATAAAGTCTTTAATAACGAGGTTTTACACTTGCATTTTACGTTAGTAAAAGTATAATAATATATACATACCAATAAAGTAGGATCATACTAGGAGGCTTCATGACTGCAATAATAGATGTAATGGCGAGAGAGATACTGGACTCACGAGGTAATCCTACCGTAGAGGTAGAGGTCTTGACAGAGGGCGGCTTTTCCGGGCGCGCAGGTGTGCCAAGCGGGGCTTCCACAGGCAAGTTCGAGGCGGCAGAATTAAGAGATAATGACAAAAAGCGTTACGGCGGCAAAGGCGTATTAAAGGCCGTAAAAAATGTAGAAGAGAAAATAGCAGGAGAGATCATAGGGCTTGACTGTATGGATCAGGTCTATATCGATAGGCTGCTGATCACCCTTGATGGCACAAAGAACAAAAAGAAGCTTGGTGCCAACGCGATCCTCGGCGTATCCCTTGCAGTAGCAAAGGCTGCGGCAGAGGCCTCGATGCAGCCGCTCTATAATTATATCGGTGGGACATCGGCGCGGGTACTTCCCGTACCACTTATGAATATAATAAACGGCGGCGAACACGCCGACAACAACCTTGATATCCAGGAATTCATGATCGTCCCGGCCGGGGCAAAGTCTTTTAAAGAGGCACTGCGTATGGGCGCGGAGGTCTTTCACGCCCTAAAGGGCATCCTAAAGAAAAAAGGCCTTAATACCGCGGTCGGCGACGAGGGCGGCTTTGCGCCAAGCCTCGATTCCAACGAAGAAGCGATAGAGATAATAATGACGGCTATAAAAAAGGCCGGTTACAAGGCCGGCAAAGATGCCTTTATAGCACTGGACGTCGCGGCAAGCGAGCTATATAAAGCCGGCAAATATAGCCTTGACGGCAAAAAGATATCAAGCACCAAAATGAACGAATACTTTGCGAAACTAGTCGACAAGTACCCTATCATCTCTATCGAAGACCCGCTTGACGAAGAGGACTGGAAGGGCTGGAAACAATTGACAGATAAGATCGGCGACAAAGTACAGATCGTAGGCGACGACCTCTTCGTAACGAATGTCGAAAAGCTAAAGAAAGGCATCGACGAAGGCATCGCCAATTCGATCTTGATCAAACTTAACCAGATAGGCACGCTCACCGAGACCCTCGATGCCGTCGAGATGGCGCACCGGGCGGGCTATACCTCGGTCATCTCTCACCGAAGCGGCGAGACGGCCGATACGACGATAGCCGACCTGAGTGTCGCGACAAACTCGGGCCAGATAAAGACCGGGTCTTTATCAAGATCTGACAGGACGGCCAAGTACAACCAGCTCCTACGCATAGAGGAAGAACTCGGCGAGATAGGAATATACGCAGGGCGTGAGGCCTTTAAGGTCTAATAACCTTTCGGGACAAAGAGACAACAAGACATTAATTGCACAGTAAAATAGAAAGAGGGATGTGAAGACTGTCTTCACATCCCTCTTTTATTCCTTGAAAAAAGCATCACTCTAGAAAAAATCTTCTAAAGGTGCTATAATTTCAACTAAATGCAGTAAACCGATCCTAACTGGTCGGGCACGGGGCTATCACTAACGATAGCTCCCCTTTAATATAAGGAGTGTAAATTTAAATTTTGTCTATAGGAAGCCTTTTTCTTGAGGTGCTTTTCATAGTATTTTTAGTAATAATCAACGGTTTTTTCTCGTGCGCCGAGATAGCCATTATCTCAGCAAAGAGAAGTGTACTGGATAAGCTAGCAAACGAAGGCAACGAGAGCGCAAAGCTAGTCCTGGATATGAAAAACGAGCCGGAACGCTTCCTTGCCACTATCCAGATAGGAGTTACGGTCGTCAGCACCCTTGGCTCGGTCGTTGGCGGTGTCATAGCTGTCAAACACCTACAGCCCTTATTCGCGGCAATCCCAATATCCATTGTAAAAAACGGCGCAGAGCTGATATCGCTGGCAATAGTCGTTATTGTATTGTCATACGCCCTGCTGGTCGTAGGCGAGCTCGCGCCCAAATCACTGGCCCTTAAATACGCAGACCGTATCGCATGCTTTGCGGCAAAGCCGCTTAACCTTATCTCCAGGTGTACGGGCCTTCTGGTCGGCCTTCTTACGGCATCTACCAAACTCGCGCTAAAGACACTGGGCGTAAAAGACTCTCCCGAAGAAGTCTTTCTCCCCCGTGAAGAGATCCGCTACCATATCCGCGAGGGCCGTGCCCACGGCGTATTAGAAGAGACCGAGGCGGCACTGCTGCACGGGGTCTTTAACTTCGCCGATACGACAGTTAAAGAGGTCATGGTCCCTAAACCACAGTTCACGGCAATTGACCTGGATACGCCGGAGAATGAAATACTGCACTTTATGACCGAGGCGGGTTTCTCCCGCTACCCGGTATATAGGGACAACCTCAATCATATCGTTGGAATACTCTTTAATAAAGACGTCTTCAGGATTCTTGAGAGCGATAAGGCACTGGTCTTAAACGAGGCGATTCGCACACCTTACTTTGTACCGAGCTCTATTATGATCAGCAGACTCCTTCGTGAGATGCAGCGGCGCAAACTGCATATGGCCATAGTCGTTGACGAACACGGCGAGGTAGACGGCCTGGTTACAATCGAGGATATCCTTGAAGAGATCGTCGGAGAAATAGAAGATGAATACGATGTCGAAAAGGGCGGCTTAATCGAGAAGCAGCGTGACGGCACGATGGTAATAGATGCCTCCGTATCGCTGCTGGATCTAAACGACGCAGGAGTCCCCTTTAACGAGGACGAGAGTAAGGAATTCAATACGCTGGCTGGCTTTATGCTCGACAGACTCCAGCGTATCCCCCGGGGCGGCGAGTTCACGACCCATAACGGATACCGCTTTACCGTCGTTGATATGGAGCAGTTCAGGATCGCCAAGGTAAAGGCAGAACTGATCAAAACCAAGGCAAAGCCACGGCCACGTAAGGCCACAATGCAGGCCTCAAAAGAAGATGACTCTGGCATTAGAAAACCAGAGGCAGAGACATAATCATCCTTTTAAAAAAAGGCAATGCCCGTCAATAGCCTAGCCTTAAAGGCCAAAGCAGGTTCAGGTTCACGACCTGAACCGCACTAGATAGTCAAATAATCAAAGGCCATTTGACCTTGAGACCTTGCCAGTATAGACAGAATAAATGGTTCAA
>CAZUFI010000044.1:0-10894 GCA_964618745.1 uncultured Thermodesulfobacteriota bacterium
TCTTCGCGCGTGATCTTTAGCCACTCGGCCTTTGCACGGGACAGCTCGCCCATTGCGTGATAGGTAAGACCAAGCTGAAGCCTTGCCCCGGTAAATCTGGAGTTATTCATAACAGCCTCTTCAAGCATCTTGATCGACATACTGTAGTCCTTCATATCTCTATAGACGATACCAAGCTGCGTTAAAACATCAACAAGACCTGCCTTCATCTCCAGAGCACTTTTATATTCGTAGACGGCCTTCTCGAAGATTCCAAGGTCTTTGTAGATAGCGCCGAGCTCTGCATGCATATTGGCAAGTCGGCCGCTAACGTAAGGGTCCAGGTAGCTTTCCTTACCACCTACGACGTGCAGGCCCGTTGCCTTCTTTGCCAGATCATAGACGCTCTGCGCCTGTTCGACCTTACCAAGTTCGTTAAAGACAACAACCAGGTTTAGAGATGCCTCGGAATAAGCAGGGTTAATGCGCAGTGCCTTTTCAAAGGCCTTGGCAGCCTCACTCCTTCGCCCGAGGGCGTAATGAATCAGCCCCTTCATATTATAGACATCGGCAAAGCCCTCGTGCTCGGCCAAAAGGCTCTCTATCTCAGCGAGTGCGCCACTAAAGTCATTTTCTTTATATAATTTTTTAGCGGCCTCGAAATGCCCTCTCCAGTTATCACCCATCTATTCTCCCTACAAAAACACCTATCATTCTCTAGATATTTTCAAGCCTTTTCTTTGCACCTTTCACGTAATGGCTCTTAGGATATTCATTTACCAGAGCACTGTAGGCCTCTTTGGCAAGCTTTGCCCTACCCAGTTCATAATAAGACTCCGCCGTATAAAACAAGACCTCATCTACGAACTTGGCATTCGGATATTTCCTAAGTATCTCTCCGTAACGAAGCAGAGCACCTTTATATTCTTTTGTTTTAAAATAAAATCGTGCGACATAAAGCTCGCTCTCTGCTAACCTGCGCTCTAAAAATACTACTATCTCACCGGCCTTTAATGAGTATGAGTTATCTGGATAGTCCCGTAAAAGATCCTGAAATGCAAAGAGAGCCGTCCTTGTCGCCGTCTGGTCACGGTCCTCGCTAAGGACTCCTTTAAAGTTGCTCATACCCTTTTGAAAGAGCGCGTAAGGGGCTCTGGGGTGCGCAGGATGATAGGTATAGAAGGTTGTATAATACGATGCTGCGTCATCGTAACTACCCTGGGTATAAAAGAGATCGGCGATAAGGAGCTGCGCACGAATGGCCTCAGGGGTTATGGGGTAATCCTCCATTATCATCTTAAAAGATGTCTCGGCCTCTTCGTACTTTAACAGGTGATAGGCCTTGATGCCCTGCGCAAGAATATCACCTGCCGTATCCGGGCGAGGAGCTGTCTTTACGGCCTTTTTCCCAGTAAACGGCATCCATGACCCTTTTGCCTTATTGCTCGACGAACAGCCAGTAAGTGCGGCAAAGAGCACCACTGCCGAGAGCGAATAAGCCCCGTACTTAAGTATCTTTATTGTGTGTTTCAAGCCTTGCTCCCCCTCTTGAAAATACGTAGAATATTCTAACCGTTAGGCAGATGATTGCCTTGAATATAACACAAAAGGCCGTTACTGAGCAAGGCAAAGTGCCTGCGCCAAGTAACGGCCTTTTAACTTCATAAAAAGATCAGGACAGATGCCCCAACCGGCAACTATATATCTTAATTATGTACCCATCTCCCATGAAGAAAGATAGATTTCCTGCTCCTTGGTAAGCTTATCCATCTTTACTCCAAGGCTCTTAAGCTTCATCTTGGCTATATCGGCATCGATCTTCTCAGGGACGACATAGACTTTATTCTCAAGCTTTGCTGCCGTATTGACAAGATACTCGGCACCCAGTGCCTGGTTTGCAAAGCTCATATCCATAACACTTGCAGGATGACCCTCAGCGCAGGCAAGGTTTACAAGTCTACCTTCTGCTAGGACGTGAATCCTGCGGCCATTGCTCTTGAGCGTATACTCCATTACGGCATCTCTGATAAGCTTCTTGGACTTTGAAAGTGCCTTGAGGCCGTCAAGGTCGAGCTCAACATTGAAGTGACCCGAGTTACTGACGATAGCACCGTCCTTCATAACCTTAAAGTGCTCTTTCCTTATAACATTGATATCTCCCGTTACTGTACAGAAGAAGTCACCGATCTTTGCTGCATCGGCTATCGGCATAACACGGTAGCCGTCCATTACTGCCTCAAGGGCGCGGATTGGATCTACCTCGCAAACAACAACGCTTGCTCCGTGACCACCGGCTCTCATTGCCAGCCCCTTTCCGCACCAGCCATAGCCGGATACGACAAAGATAGAGCCTGCGATAAGCCTGTTGGTCGCTCTGATGATTCCGTCCAGAGTGGACTGGCCTGTTCCGTAACGGTTATCAAAGAAGTGCTTTGTTGCGGCATCGTTAACGGCTATAACAGGGAACTGCAAGAGTCCTTCTGCGGCAAGTGCCTTGAGCCTGATAACGCCGGTCGTCGTCTCCTCGGTTGAACCGAGAAGCGTAGAACCCTGCTTTTTTCTCTTGGAATGAAGCACCGATACGAGATCAGCACCATCATCCATCGTGATATCCGGCTTTGTATCAAGTGCTGCGTTAAGGTGCTTGTAGTAAGTCTTATTGTCTTCGCCGTTGATGGCAAAGACCGGGATTTTATAGGTCTTTACGAGAGCTGCTGCGACATCGTCCTGTGTGCTAAGCGGATTTGAGGCACAGAGCACGGCATTTGCGCCACCGGCCTTAAGCGTGCGCATAAGGTTGGCGGTCTCAGTGGTAACATGCAGACATGCGGCAATGGTTACGCCTTTAAGCGGTTTCTTCTTTTCAAATCTGGCGCGAATACCACGAAGCACCGGCATATCCCTCTCAGCCCACTCTATCCTATCCTTACCCTTTGCATTTAACTTAAGATCTTTTACGTCGTAATTCATTTTTCCTCCATTATTATCAGTTTCTAAAGTTTAGGGCAGCCACCCGGGGCGAACCACCTAATAAAAAGGACCGGCTAGTAACTGCCCTTTTATACCACTACATTAATATATTCTACCTTAACTTTTAGCCCTTGCAAGCAAGTCCTGCGTCTTCGCGAAGTGCTGCTGCCTTACAGGTACTCTCCCACTTGAATTCAGGCAATGCCCTGCCGAAATGTCCGTACGCAGCCGTCTTCTTATAGATAGGCCGCAAAAGGTCAAGCTCCTTGATAATCCCTGCTGGCTTTAGATCAAAGTGCCTGTTTACCAGCTCTGCCATCTTCTCATCCGATATCTTGCCTGTGCCAAAGGTATCGACCATTACACTTACCGGCTCTGCGACACCGATAGCATAAGCAACCTGAACCTCTACCTCTGAGGCAAGCCCTGCTGCTACCAGATTCTTTGCAACGTAGCGTCCCATATAAGAAGCAGACCTATCGACCTTGGACGGATCCTTACCTGAGAAAGCACCGCCACCGTGGCTGCCGTGACCGCCGTAGGTATCAACGATAATCTTACGCCCGGTTACGCCCGCGTCACCGTGTGGGCCACCTATAATAAACTGACCTGTCGGATTTATATGGTACTTGGTATCGGCTGTAATCAGGTTTGCGGGAATAGTCTTTTTGATAACCTCTTCCATAACGCCTTCGGCCAGATCTTTCTGCGTGACATCCGGGCTATGCTGCGTCGAGACAACTATCGTATTAACAGATACCGGCCTGCCGTCTACGTAGTTAAGCGTTACCTGCCCCTTGCCGTCCGGCCTTAAATAATCAAGTGTTTTGTTCTTTCTTACTTCCGCCAATCTCTTCATAAGTTTATGCGAGAGATCTATAGGCATCGGCATAAGCTCTTCGGTATGATCACAGGCATAGCCAAACATAAGCCCCTGATCTCCAGCGCCCTGTTCTTTATTCTCGTCGCTATCTACACCCATGGCGATATCTGCCGACTGCTGACCGACGGTAACCATTACGGCACAACCATCTGCGTCAAAGCCCATGTCGCCGCCCACGTAACCTATCTCTCTAATGGTATCTCGTGCGACCTGCTGATAATTAACATTTGCGTTGCTGGTGATCTCTCCTGCGATAACTACAAGGCCGGTTGCGACCAAGGTCTCGCAGGCAACCCTGGCATTCGGATCCTGCGCCAGATGTGCGTCAAGCACGGCATCGGATATCTGGTCAGAGACCTTATCAGGATGGCCCTCGGTAACTGACTCTGATGTAAATAAATATTCTTTTGCTCCCATTATATTCTCCCTTTATAGATAATATTTGTCCTAAAACAGTAAAAAATAAAATCATTAATCCATTAAAAATACAAGTTTATATTATTTAATCTTTTTGGTTAATTGTCAATGTTTTTCTAATGATTTAGAGGATTTCAGATGCATTAATATAAGGCAATGCAGAGATGAATCAACTCCAGTATTCTTCTTTATAAAATGCCGATAGTCTAGAGCTTACGTAGTGCTCGACTTGTCGCGCCGTAGAGAAACCAAGAGCTACCTTGCTTATCTCTTGAGCCTCGGCGTAGCTGACCGAACGTACAAGTTTTTTAACCCTGAGCAGCGAAAAGGCATTCATGCTGAGGTTATCGATCCCCATCCCGATAAAGACCAGCGCATGCTCCGGCTCTCCGGCCATCTCTCCGCAGACACTGATGCCTATGCCTTCTTTAGCTGCGATATCGGCTACATTTTTTATTATACGCAGGACCGCCAGGTGAAAGGGCTCGTAAAGATAAGCAACGTGTTCATTGACACGGTCGATGGCCAGTGTATATTGGAGCAGGTCGTTGGTGCCGATAGAGAAAAAATCGACCTCTTTAGCTAGCAGATCCGCTGTGAGCGCGGCACTCGGGATCTCTATCATAGTGCCGACCTCTATTGCCGCGTCATAATCAAGACCCTCGGCGGTAAGCTCCTGCTTTGCCTCTTCCAGAATATCTTTGGCGCGTATTAACTCTTCGATCCCTGAGATCATAGGGAATAGGACCTTTATCTTGCCATAGGCACTTGCACGCAGGATGCCGCGCAGCTGAGTCTTAAAGATATCTGTATGCTTTAAAGAGAACCTTATGGCACGAAGCCCAAGGGCCGGGTTTGCCTCCTCTACTCCATCGACCTGCGCCAGAAGTTTATCACCTCCGACATCAAGGGTGCGCACCACTACAGGGTGCGGGCTCATCTTCATCGCAACATGCCTGTATGCAGCAACATGTTCGTCTTCCGTGGGCAGTGTCTTGCGATTAAGAAAAAGAAACTCACTCCTGTAAAGCCCTACCCCTTCGCTGCCGTGATCAACCAGTGAATTTATCTCACTAATAAGCTCCATATTACCAAGCAGCTTTACCCTATGCCCGTCGGTCGTCTCAGAGGGAAGACTCCTGTAATGCCTAAGAGCCCTGCCGTATTTTTTATACCTCTGCCTGCGCTTTTCATAGACCTCTATTACACTCTCTGAGGGATTAATAATAACAGCCCCTGTCATCCCATCCACGATAACAGTATCACCGGTTGCGACACTGCGCGTAACGCTCTCCAACCCTACTACCGCCGGCAGTTCCAAGCTCCTTGCCATAATGGCGGTATGCGAGGTCCTACCACCTATATCAGTCAAAAACGCCAGCACATTGCCCTCACCCATCTGCGCCGTATCGGTCGGAGAAAGATCATGGGCGACTATTATAGAAGGTTCTTCGACATCTTCTATCTTCTCATGCTTGCCGCCTGCCAGATTAACAAGAATCCTGTCTACGATATGCTCAACATCCGAGCTGCGCTCTTTAAAGTACTGGTCATCTATACCATCAAAGAGTTCTTTTATACCCTTCATAACGGCCTTCAAAGCCCACTCGGCATTTATTCGCTGCTTCTTTATAACGCTGATGGTATCGCTAATAAGCATCTGGTCATTTAAGATCATAAGATGCGCATCGACTATACCGATATGCTCTTTTACGCGCTCTTCCTTGGCAAGCTTTCGCTTAATCTTCCTTAGTTGCTCGCGCGAGAGCTTCAGAGCTTCGCGAAACCTTTGGATCTCACCGTCCACACCAGAAGTATCCAGATGGCAGACCGGCACGGCATCACCCGGCAGGACATCGTTCTTGGCTGAGGCTATAAGATGGGCCTTTCCGATAACAATCCCGGAAGAGACCCCGATCCCTCTCATAAGAACTACGTCTTTCTTTTGATCAAAGGTTTTCTTCATCAAAGCCCCGTTCTATAAGCCCGCCCAGAGAATCAATAGCACTATGTGCGTCACTACCTTCGGCACGCAGCGTAACGACCGAACCGCAGGCAGCGGCCAATATCAAGATACCCATAATGCTCTTGCCATTGACCTCTTGCCCTTCCTTTGCAATAAATATTTCAGAGTCGAACTTATTGGAGATCTGCACAAAACGCGAGGCCGCTCTGGCATGCAGGCCAAGCCTATTGGTTATCGTATAGTTCTTTTCAATGCAATCCGGGGCTTCGCAATCGCTGCTCTGCTCGCCACATCTTTTTTCGTACTCAATAGGTTCTCTTGTGGGAATATCCCTTATATCTATCAAAACACCTGCCTCTTCAAAACGCTCAATCAGGTCTTCGTCATGTGGGTCAAGGATGACCGAAAGACAAATCTTCCTACCGTCTTCTTTATGGTGAACATTGCCGATATTCAGCTTATCAAAGACAAGACCCTGCTCGTATAACCTATAAGCCTCACCTATCGAGCTTACTACAAGTATCGCCTCGCTTGCATCGAGCTTACCGCTTAGGATATCACGAACTACGTCATCGACCGGGCTAACCACAACATCAAGCCCGCGCTCTGCGCAAGCCCTCATCACCGAAGCTCTGAAGCTATCGCCGGCGACCTCATCAGAGGCTACGATCAGCAAGTTTGCACCAAGACTCGGGGCCCATGCCCCCAACACCTGACCATGCAAAAGCTTATCATCGACCCTTACTAGCAACATAACTATTCAGTCCCCTTGTCTTTTTCTTTATCACTATCACAAGCCTTCGATTCTTTTAGCATCGAGCTTGCCAGCACTATACTTTTACGTCCGTGCTCTACTAGCAAGACTGCGAGTTCTTCAACGCCCTTGCCGTCACGGTTGCCCAGAAACTTCATAATCAGCGGAAGATTTACACCGGTTATAACCTCTATTACTCCTTCGTCAAGCAGCGAGAGTGCGATATTTGAAGGTGTGCCGCCAAACATATCGGTAAATACAATTACCCCTTCACCGCAAGAGACCTCAATCATGGCCTCCTGCAACATCTTCTTTATATCATCGCTGGTCTCGCCACCCTTAATGCTTAGGGCCATCACCCGCTCAGCCGTACCGACAATACTTACGGCACCAACCAAAAGGGCCTCTGCCAAACGCCCATGTGTTATTATCACTGCTCCAATCATAGGATTACCCCTACTGCCGCGCTCATTACAGACGCGTCTCTAAATGGTATCAAACAAAATATCAAATCCTTTTTATATCGCGATGCTTTATCTTACACTTACCGTAGTTTGAAGCAGCACCTCTGGATAAACTCTCTACGATAGAGACCGACCTGTGCTTGCCTCCGGTACAACCTATCGCCACCTTTAAGTACGACTTCCCTTCCTTGGAATAAAGTGGGATAAGGTAGGCCAAAAGTGCGGTAAATTTTTCAATAAAGCCCTTTGTTTCTTGCTTGGAGAGGACAAATTTTCTTACCGCCTCGTCCTCTCCGTTCAGGCCCTTGAACTCGTCTATAAAATAAGGGTTGGGTAAGAAGCGCACATCCATTACGATATCGGCATCTGCCGGCACGCCATAGCGAAAACCAAAAGAGATAAGACTAATTGACATTGCAGGCACACCACCCAAAGCCTTGAAGTGCTTCAGCATATGGTCTTTAAGCTCATGGACATTAAAATTAGAGGTATCGATAATCTCATCTGCCGCAGCCTTTACCTCTACCAAGAGCTCTCGCTCTATAGAGATGCCTTCCATTGGAGTCGCTACGTTCTCTATTGGATGACGTCTTCTGGTCTCGCTAAACCTTCTGGAAAGCACATCGTCGTCGGCCTCAAGGAAGATAAGCTCTGCGTTGCAACCGTCCTCTTTGACTTCGCGAAAGATACTGGGGAAGTCCTTTAAGAATTCCTTTTCACGTACATCAACGACGGTAGCTACCTTTGTGATTTCGGCACTCTGAGAAAAGAGTTCTAAGAATTTAGGCAGTAGCGTGGTCGGCAGGTTATCGACACAGTAATAGCCAAGATCCTCCAGCACATTCAAAGCAGTACTCTTGCCCGAACCAGATGGCCCGCTCAGGACTACGAGTCTTGTTTTTTTCACAACTTTTTCCTTTCGGTCTTTTTCTCGTCCATAAGGGTAAGGCCTTGAATAAGTTCCTTGCTCGGACCATAGCCCATTATCTTAAGTATCTGGTTGCGGGCAGCTACCTCGACGATAACAGCGACACTCCTGCCCGGGCTTACCGGAACCTTTAAGTAGGGAACATCTACGCCGAGCACATCACAGGTTTTTTCATCAAAACCAAGCCTCTCGTAATCACCCTTAGGATCCCAGGTTACAAGCTCTATAACTATATCAAGTTGTTTTTTCTCTCTTATTGCGGTAATGCCGAAGAGGTCTTTGACATTAACGATACCCACTCCCCTGACCTCAAGGTGATAAGGTATCTGAGTAGAGGCCATTCCAAAGAGCGTAGCGGGGTATATCCTTTTTATGACCACAGCGTCATCTGCGACAAGCCTGTAGCCACGCGATATTAGCTCAAGGGCACACTCACTCTTGCCGATCCCGCTCTTGCCTTTAATTAATATTCCAATCCCCAGTACATCAACGAGCACACCGTGCAGCATCACAGAAGGAGCAAGCCTGACCTCCAAGAAGTTAGTCAATGCCTCAAGGAAAATAGTAGAGGTCTGCGAGGTTCCAAGCAAAGGGATGCCATGCTTCTCGACGTGCTGTATAACCGACTCTGGTGGAGGAAGATCACGAGTCACCACGATAGCAGGCACTTCTTTTTCCAGCAGCTCAAGGGTACGATCCAGATCCGAGCCACTAAGACTCTTCAGATAAGCGATCTCGGCCACACCAAGGACCTGAACCCTATCGCCATAAAGCCCTTCCATCAGCCCTGTTAAAAGCAACCCCGGCTTCTGCACCTGAGCCGTCCAGACCTCGCGGTCCAAACCCTGCGGGGCGACGAGAC
This sequence comes from uncultured Thermodesulfobacteriota bacterium, assembly GCA_964618745.1. GTDB lineage: Bacteria > Desulfobacterota > GWC2-55-46 > GWC2-55-46 > DRQE01 > JAJRSM01. The sequence goes on from CAZUFI010000044.1 coordinate 9,224, forward strand.
ACTTAAGCCCTAGAGTTTTTTCATCCAGAATTTCCGAGATACTAACGCCGGTCATAACCTACCCCCAAACCGTCTTAGGTTGGCAGAGCAACCCTACTGGACAGAGCTTCTCTGAAGTTTTTTATCCTCTTCTACTATCGTATTAAAGATATCATCACGGCTCTCTACCTTCATCAGCTTTGCCCTGAAAGCCGCGTCCTTTAAAAGACGCGATATACCGGCAAGGACCTTAAGGTGCACGGCAGAGGACTGCTCCGGGGCGATGATAAGAAAAAAGATATGAACAGGTTTATCGTCCATAGATTGAAAATCCACACCATTCTTGCTCATACCCATAGCTACAACTATACGCTCTATACCCTTTAACTTGGCATGCGGTATCGCCACGCCATGTCCGATCCCGGTACTTCCCAGTTTTTCTCGCTCCAGCAGGACCTCAAGCAGGTCTTCCCTGTCAAGCCCACCTACCAGATCAGAGATATTCTCGGCCATTTCACCCAGAAGCTCGCGTTTTTCACAGGCCTCCAGGCTTGGCATTATAAACTCTTTCGATAATACATCAGATACCATCATAACAACCCAACTTCCTCTGCGGCCACAGGCCTTATTTTGTGCTTACATCGATAAGGCCAAGATCTCCATCCTCACGTTTATAGAGAACATTTATCTTATTGGTATCTGCATCGGTAAAGACCATAAAATAACGCTTGGAGATCTCTATCTGCATAGTAGCCTCTTCAAGGCTCATTGGTTTGGCAAAGATGTTTTCGGTCTTCACGATGCGCGGCCTATCGCTTAAGGCAACCCCTTCTGCCGGGTCCGAGTACCTGACACTCGCGCCTTCCTGCTCATGGAACTTATGCTGCTTAATCTTTTCTTTATGCTTTTTACACTGCTTTTCAAGCTTTGCCACAAGGTTGTCAATGGTTGAGTACATCTCTTCGGTCTCTTCATGCGCCTTGATCGAGAGGTTCTTGGCCACTACCGTAGCCTCTGCCTTATGCCTGAACTTCTCAACCGTTAGCACCCAGTGCACCTCTACGGGCTCTACCAAATATTTGGTAAGTTTCTCTGTCCTCTGCTCTGCGTAATTCTTTAGAGCCTCTGTTGACTCCATATGTCTGAACGTAACACTAATGTGCATAAATTCATCCTCCATTGTATTAATTTAATTGTATTAATTTATAGGTCAATAAAATCTCTTACGTCTGCTAGATGACGGAAAGCCCAGTTCCTCGCGGTACTTCGCCACGGTACGTCTGGCCAGAACCATTCCGTCTTTATTAAGCTTCACCACTATCTGCTGATCACTAAAAGGAGACTTCGAGTCCTCGTCGTCAATTATCACCTTTATATTCTGCTTAATATACTCTGCCGTTATATCCCCTCCGTCGGAGTCACTAAGGGCGATAGAGAAAAAATATTTAAGCTCAAAGATGCCTCGCGGGGTCTGCACGTATTTATTGGTCGTCACCCTGCTAATCGTAGACTCGTGCATCTCTATATCTTCGGCAACGTCACGAAGCACCATTGGCTTCAGGTACTGAAGCCCCTTATCCAGAAACTCTTTTTGAAACTTTACAATGCTCTCTACCACGCGCTTAAGGGTGCGCTGGCGTTGATGCACGCTCTTTATAAACCAGAGTGCGCTCTTGAACTTATCCTGCACAT
>CAZUFI010000045.1:0-10831 GCA_964618745.1 uncultured Thermodesulfobacteriota bacterium
AGCCCGTACTTAACTTACATACCTCGTCCTCTGCGTTATGGTCAAAGACGCCCTCTAGGTCGGCTACGACTATCATCTCATCTCTTCTGCAATTTACCTTAAACATAGTCGCTTGCCCCTCCTTTTTAAAATACATTGATACAAAACCACCAAACAACAAAAGATACTTAAAGCTAAATTATATACTTAATATTTATCAACGATAGCGTATCTTTTCAAGTACTATCGCAAATAACTTTCCAAAGACCATGCTTGAAAAATAAAACTTAATAAAAACCTAAATTTGTAGTAGTTTATTATCAAGTTCAGAGCACCAAGTGACGATTATATATTTAGAGGGCCGTGGGGCTTCTTAGATATTAGTTTGCGCGTTACCACAAAATATCAATAGTAACTACAATCACTGCTATACTCTGGGATAAATATGATAACTATAACCAACCTTAATCACAGCTACGGCGCAATTGCCACTGCTAGAAATGTATCTTGCAACTTCGAGACCAACAAGATCACCGTCATTCTCGGCGGCTCGGGCTCGGGCAAAAGTACGCTTTTAAAGCAGATAGTAGGACTGCAAAAGGCCGACTCCGGCAGTATAGAGTTTAACGGGCAGGAAGTAACTAAACTCAGCAAACGGGCACTCTATGAGATGCGCAAAGAGATGGGAATGCTTTTTCAGGGCTCGGCCCTTTTTAATTCCTTTAATATATTTGATAACATAGCCTTTCCTCTGCGCCAGCACAGATCTCTCTCAGAGAAGGCGATAAAGACACTTATCAAGATAAAGCTGGAGATGGTGGGGCTGCGCGGCACAGAGCTCCTCATGCCCTCACAACTATCAGGCGGCATGACCAAAAGGGTAGGGCTTGCCAGAGCCATCATAATGGATCCAAAGATAGTCTTCTACGATGAGCCGACCAGCGGGCTCGACCCGATATCCGCTGGAGTTATCAACAAACTTATTCTGGACCTCAACAGGAAGCTCGGCGTGACCTCTGTCGTTGTCTCCCACGATATAGAGTCGGCGTTGCTGATCGCTGACAAGGTAATAATAATCTTTTACGGCGAGATTATCGCCACAGGCACGCCCGATGAGATACGCGAGAGTACGGATCCGAAGGTCATCCAGTTCATCACCGGCTCTCCTGACGGCCCGATACCATTTAGCGTCTCTGATAAGAAGTTTATAGCCGACATTATGGAAGGATAAGATAAAGAATGATCTCTAACAGCATTACATTACTTGGCCGAGGCGGTATATCAAGCGTGCAGGTCCTGGGGCGCAGCGGGGTCTTTCTAGCCCTCTCGCTCTACTACGCGGTAAGGCCTCCGATACGGATGGCCCGTATAGCCGAAGAGCTTGAGTTTATCGGGACGAAGTCGTGCCTTATCATCTTTGTCACGGCCTTGTTTACCGGCATGGTCCTTGCCTTGCAAGGCTACTATACGCTCAGCAAGTTCGGCTCGGAAGCACTGCTTGGCACAGCCGTCGCACTCACTATCATCAGAGAGCTTGGCCCGGTGCTATGTGCGCTTATGGTGACGGGCAGGGCCGGCTCGGCGATCACCGCGGAGATCGGCATAATGAAGATCACCGACCAGCTCCCGGCCCTTGAGATGATGGCCATAGATCCGATAGAGTACGTAATAAGCCCGAAGATAATAGTCAGCATTATCGCTTTGCCGCTTCTAACGGCATTCTTCGATATCGTGGCTATCTTTGGCGGCTATATCGTCGGCGTACTACTGCTGGGCGTTAACGAAGGCTCATACTTCGGGGATATGGTCAAGGCCATAACCCTGCACGACATATACAGTGGCTTTATAAAGGCCATTTCATTCGGACTTCTGATTGCATGGATATGCACCTTTATCGGATACACGGCAAAACCAACGACCGAGGGCGTAAGCAGTGCTACGACAAACGCAGTCGTCTTGTCTTCGGTCTCTATCTTAATGGTAGATTACGTACTTACCTCTATTTTATTTTAGAGGTCATAACCAAGGAGAAGACCAATGTTTAGCAGGAAAACGGAATTTTCAGCGGGCATCTTTATGATCCTCGGCATCGTAGCACTTATATACCTCTCGATGTCTCTGGGGAACTTGAGCCTCTTTAACTCCGGCTACTACTCGGCAACAGCGCAGTTTGATTCGGTAACAGGGCTTAGAAAAGGTGCTAGTATCGAGATAGCTGGCGTAGAGGTCGGCAAGGTCGGCGATATAAAACTCGACGACGACATGGCACTGGTAAATATGCAGATACTCAAAGAGATCGATCTCTCAAGCGATACCATAGCCTCGATTAGGACCAAGGGCATAATCGGCGAAAAATATATAAAACTTACCCCTGGTGGCGATGAAGAGTTAATAGAAGACGGCGGAATCATAATAGATACAGAGAGTTCGATAAGTATAGAAGAGCTTATCAGTAAATATATATTCGAGCAGTCATAGATATATAGAGAGGAAAACCAACACATGCATTCAACTATAAAGACCAAAAAGAGACTCAGAGGTGTCGTTGCGATTCTGTTCTTTGCGTTTATATCTATAGCCCTTATGACCCCGGAGATCTCTCGCGCGGCAGAGGGTGTTGGCAATGACAATAATAGCAGCGGCTATACCCTTACGCTCACCGAGTATATCCTGGCCGACGGGCAACGCCTCACACTGGTAGCCCTTGGCAACTCGGATCAAGACCAAGACCCGTATGAATTCGATGACCTGGAGTTTGATGACGACGACCTGGCCTCGATATCCGACCCTATCGAGCCATTTAACAGAGCCATGTTTGTCTTTAACGACAAGCTATACTTCTGGGTACTTAAACCAACAGCTGGTTTTTACGGACGCGCAGTCCCTGAAAAAGGCCGTATAGCCGTACGCAGGTTCTTTACCAATGTCGCAACCCCTATTCGTCTGGTCAATGCCCTCTTGCAGTTCAAATTCAAGTACGCTGGCACAGAGCTAGCTCGCTTTGGCATCAACACTACGGTCGGCCTGCTGGGCTTTAGAGACCCTGCAAGAGACAGATGGAATGTATACCTTCATAAAGAAGATTTTGGTCAGAGCATAGGCCATTACGGCGCAGGCCCGGGCTTCTATATTACGTGGCCAATCCTTGGCCCCTCCAGCCTTCGAGATACCTTCGGCCTGATAGGAGACTTTTTCCTGAGCCCTGCTACCTATGTCTTCGCCGAAGAGCGACTGATCGGCATTGGCGTATGGTCATACGACAAGGTAAACTCTACTTCTCTCGATCTGACCCTTTACGAAGACCTGACAAAGAACGCAATTGATCCATACTTATTTATACGTGATGCATACCATCAACATCGCGAACAATTAATAAAAGAATAGTATTTTTCTAAAGGAGGCTCGACAGATGAAGCTGCACAGATCCGTCATAGACGGTAAAAATAAACTTAAATTAATGACGCTGCTATTGGCAGTATTCCTTATGTCTCTACCCGGCATTAGCCAAGCGGCTGTGCCGGATCTCGTAGTTAGCCAGACAGTAGATGAGATTATAAGAATTCTAGGTGACGAATCCCTTAAAGGAAAGGATAAAAAAACAGAGAGAAGAGATATGATAAGGGGTGCTATCTCAAAGGGCTTTAACTTTAAGGCGATGGCCAAGCGGTCGATGGGCAAGTACTGGAAAGAACGCACACCGCAGGAACGCGAAGAATTTACAGGACTATTCCGCAGCCTTATTGAGATATCCTACATATCAAAGATAGAAGGCTTTACAAACGAGAAGATCCTCTATGAAAAGGCAAAGACCAAAAACAATATATCGGTAGTCAAGACAAAGATAGTACTGAGTAAAGGCACTGAGATACCGATCAACTACAGGCTTATGAAGCGCGCGGATCGGTGGTATATCTACGATGTTGTGATAGAAGGGGTAAGTCTGGTGCGTAACTACCGCACCCAGTTTTCATCGGTTCTGAGAAAGAAATCTTACTCAACGCTAGTTGAGCAGTTAAAGACAAAGATAGAAAAGAATCAGTAGTATTACACTTATACGAAGCTGATACGATCAAGGCCGCAATGCACAATTGAATTATCAGACCTTGCAACCCCCCTTTGTATTTAAAGGGGGGATTGCTTTAACAAGCCCTTATCTTACAGAAAAAACCAATAAACCATACCGCTTAAGCTGAACCATACCGCTTTAAAAAATACGGCATATCCTCCATTTCGGTCTCGGTTTTTCTTTACGCTTATTGCACTGCCAGAATGTTATACCAACCTCTTTTCAATAAATCCGGCTTGGATAAAAAACCACCTAAAAATAATAGGCAAGCTCAAGGCCCAGATAATCATCATCTCTAGCCCCGTTTACTCTGTCATTTGCTGGCTGGTCGAGAAATAGATAGGTCTCTATCGTAGCCTTCCAATTATCTCCGAATCTTCTGTTTGTCTCTAAAAAGACCATCTTGGCACTTGTGTCTATATCTTGCACCATACCGAGCAAGGCCTCTGTAGACTGCACGTCATTTACAGAGAGCCGCATACCTACCATAAGGTCATCATCAAACTGCGTAGTTGCCTTATCGTCTCTGGTATCATGCGACCACTCACCGAGCACGCCAAGGTCCATCGCCGTCCCTGCCACCCCGTAAAAGGTATACTCAAAGCCGCCGATCCATGCGCTATAAGGGTCTCCATAGCCGGTCCTATATATCGCCTCCAGCTTTAATAATATGTTTTCGCCGGTCCACTGCAACTCCAGCCCGGTCTGGTTTATCTGCTTATAGACGGGAATAAAGACTTGATCGCCGGAGCCGTCCGTCCCCTCCTTAAGGAGCGGCTCACGCCCTGTCCCTACAAAATGCGAAAGCCCCAGATCCCACGCATCCACAGCCAGCGAATACCTGAGGGCAAGGTCAATATGTCTGTCCTCTTTAGAGCTCTCAAACTCGGCCCGGTCAGTATCAACGATTATATCTTGCCTTAACCGACCGCCCTTACCCGGGAAGGTACGTTCGCGAAAATACGGCAATACAAAAACATCAAAGGTCCCGTAGTCTTTGACTACTGATATATTTATCATTGGTTGTCCGAGCTTTTCTTCTCCATCAAGGGACTCGACCAGATCGGTCTGATTGATAATATCGACCAGATGCTGAGACTCGGTCACACCCCAGAAGACCTTACGCACACCTACACCAAGCTCCCAACCGTCAAAGACCCAGAGCCCGAAAAACTCGCGCAGATCAAAGTGAGTACGCTCGGAGTCCGCACTATCGAGGCGCAAAAAAGGAGTGATCGTAAGACTGTTCCTTGCGCCCCACTCGTGGTAATACTCGGGCTGAATCGCAAGTGATACGTTATGATTATCCTGCGAGCTAAAGCTCGGAGAGTTTGCAAAGAGCCTCGCCTCGGCTGCCACATAACCCGACCACTGACCTTTAGCTGATGCGTCTGCCAAAGAAATAGCAACTATAAAGACAGACAGAAAAGCTACAAAAAGACCAGCCTTGGCAACGAAGGCTCTATCCTTTATCTTGGCTCTGAAAACCAGAAAATTAATATTATCCAAACTCACTGCCACGCTCCGAGTTGATACGTTTACCTTATCAGCGCCACTGCGCAATGGTTTTATTTCGCTGCGGAATCAGATGGTATTTATATTGAGAATAACCAAGCATCATGGCCCCTTGCAGCTTATGGCCTTCGGGCAGGTTCAGTGCCCTGGCAACGGCCGGGTCTGCCACTGCCATCATCAAGATCCCGGCCCAGCACGCCCCGACGCCACAGGCATGTGCGGCCAATTCCAGATAGGTCAGAGCAATAGGGCAGTCTGTCGCCGGCATCAAACTCTCTGGCGCGGCATGCGCTATAGCCAGATGCGGTGCGCCGCGAAAGACCAGCTCTCGCCCCTTCTCCCATGCCTCTAGATAGACCTTTTTGTAGTTCTCAGGGAAGGCCTCGGCACCCTTTATCCACTCTATAACAAGCCCCGAAAGCTTCTTGACCTCACCCGGTGTCTCAAGAATCAACCACTGCACCGGCTGTAGATTAAGTGCTGTAGGTGCCCAGCGGGCAGTATCGACGATACGCTCCAGAGTCTCCCTGTCTACTGGTTTACTCTGATAAGATCTGATAGAACGTCGAGATTTAAGAAACTGTAAGCTCGCCTGCGTACCTGCCTCAAGCTCCTTGTCTATTACCGTGCATTCGTCCAGAGCAACCTTATCAAGCGAGAACGCACCGTGCGAACAGACAGCCATGCAGTGCCCACAGTTAATACACATCTCTTCCGCGCCATTAACAGGCGTTGGGACCTGGCTCTCATCCTTAAGCTCAATAATATGCAGGGGACATTCCGCGACACATAGACCGTCACGCCCGCATTTATCCTGATCTATTGAAAAAAGACTCATTGCTTACTCCTCCCTCTTAAGGTTTATAAATGATGATATTTAAATTAAAGCTGCGTAGAACCATCGGCGGCGATAAGCTCCACGCCGACTACAAAAGACGAATCAACAGAGGCAAGAAAAAGTGCGGCCTTCCCAGCGAGCCCCATCTTACCATAGACCAGCATCTCTACCGCGCCCGCTTTAGCGCATTCCTGTTGAAATCGCTCTGCTTCAGCCCCGTGCGAAATCTATAATCCCCCCAGAGCAAGCGCGTGGTCTTGCCTGTCTGATGGTTTTCCATATACATCTCATGCGAGCGCCAGAACCTACCCAGATACTGCTTATAGGAGTTATTAACAAGGGTCTTGAGTTCTGCGTTCTTCCTGTCATAAAAATCAATCTTTATCACCCTATACTCCACCTGATCTATCCAGACGATCTGGCGCGTATACCCCGAGTTATCGTCTACGGGATCGTACTCAACAACAAAACATTCAAGCCCCTTAAAATCAGCCCCCGGACACTGCTCATTACGCATCCATCTATATGTATACTTCTCTACTTCTTGGCTTGAGATATCCTCATAGGCAAACTCACTGCCCATAAAAGAGCCTGACTTATTGGCTGAACTTATCCGCTTGACCCTCTTCAAGGCCGGCAGGTAGAGCCACTGATCATCAGGGCCGCTCTTATGACTAAAGACAAGAAAGGCCGTACCCTTTACATCTCTCGGACTATCAAAAAGAGAGAGGCTTTTATCTCCATCTCCCTTTACCTCTATCACCTTGATTCTCATATCCCTCTTACTCTGCTCGCCATGCCGGTTCTTTATTATCATAACCAGACTTGCGGTAGCATTGCCAAAACCAGTATCACGCCTATCCGCCTCCACTGCTATTTCTAGGCCACGTCCCTCGTCTGACTTCTCCGAGGCCGCGCTGCTGGAGATAAAACAAACCGAGCTTACAACCAGTACGGCAAACAATACAGCTATCAAGGTAAAATGCTTCATTTCTTTCCCTCCTCAATCTTCATAAGTAATGGTGGTAAAAACAAGAAGTCCGCAAGAAGGGCACACCCAAGAGCTACTGCCGTAAGCAATCCCATCTCCGAGTTGAATTTAAAGCCAGAGTACGTAAGTACCATAAAACCTGCAACCAGTATAAGTGAGGTAACCCAGATGGCCGTACCAACGGTGCGAAAGGCATAGCGCACCGCCTCGGGAGCCTCCAGCCCGTGCTCTCGCCGAGCCCTTATGTATTTACTGAGAAAATGTATAGTATCATCGACGACTACCCCCATACTCAGTGCCGAGACGACCGAGAGGCCAAAGCCAACCTCGCTATAGAAGTAACCCCAGAGCCCGAATGCCATAAATGCAGGGGCTATATTTGGGATAAGGCTAACAAGCCCTATCTTCAGGCTTCGCAAGGCCAGTAAGAGAATACCAGATATCAGGACCAATGCCAGTGTCGTGCCTGTTAGCATGCTTTTTATTGCGCGTAGCGTCAGATGTGCAAACATAATAGTGGTACTTGCACCATCTACAGACATACCTTTTGGCGCGTTAAGACTTAGCCATGCCTGCGCCTTCTCCTCAAGCTCAAGCATCTCTTTCGTGCTCATATTCTGGAGCGTTACCGTAAAACGGGTTGAGGTCTTGCTGACATTGATCTTATTGTTAAGGTCAAGCCCGTACGGCAGCGACAACTCGTAGAGCAAGAGATATTGCGCGGATAGCTCTCTCGTATCCGGGATGCTATAGAAGGCATCGTCATCTCCGTGCATATTGCGGTTAAGGCGTTTCATTATATCAGTGATGGTATTTACATGCAGCACACCTGACTGCCCTCTATACCACTGAGCAAATTCCTCTACCTTCTCCAGATACTCTGGGCTAGAGACCCCTCCCTCCTCAGCGGCACTCAGGGAGTACTCTATCGAGTAAATTCCAGTAAGGTTCTCATTGACAAAATCCGCATCCGTTCGGAAGGTATAACGTTCATCAAAATAATCTACAAATTGGTCGTTTAAGACAATACGACTTGATCCCAGACCAAGTACAATTATAAAGATCATCATCACCCAGAAGAGCATTCTGCGACGGGCAACAACAAAATCTCCCAACCTCTCCATCATATACTTCTTGGTTTTACTGCGTACCTTTACACGGACCGGCATAAACGAGATAACCGCTGGCAGGAAGAATATCGAATAAACAAACGCGCCCGCAACACCCATAGCCACAATATTACCCAGATCCCTGATCGGCTGAACCTCGCTGAAATTCATCGATAGAAAACCAATGGCCGTAGTAACGCTAGTCAAGAAGATCGGTTGCAGGTTGATGCGCAGTGATTCTACTATCGCCTCGTGCCGGGCAAGCCCCCTGCGCATCCCCTGAAACATTGCAACAAGGATATGGATACTATCGGCAACGGCCAGGGTAAATATAATCGTCGGTGCGGCCATCGAAGGGGCGGTAAGCTGAATACCCGTCCATCCGGCAAGCCCCATAGCACTCAATGCAGAAAATACAATAACCAGCAAAGTAATTAGCGTACCAAAAAACGACCTTAACAAGACCCCCATTATAACGATGATTATTAAAAACATCGCAGGAATAATAGTCTCCATATCGCTCTGGCTCGCCTCGGGAAAGGCATTGTCCAACATAACCATGCCGGTCAGGTAGATATCTATATCAGGGTATTTATTGCGGATATCTTCTGCCATGATACGGGCATAGGCCGCCACCTCAGGAACCTCATTGACTGATTTTCCGGGCAGGTTTATAGTAACGTTGACGCCGGTTACGTGTCCGGAACGTGAGATAATACGATTAACCAAGAGCGGTTCATTTAAGGCTATCTTCCTGATTCTCTCAATCTGCGAACTATCGAGTGATCTAGCGCCGACGACAAGGTCTTCAACGACAAGGTCATCACCGTCTGCCCATGTATTCTGAAAGTTTGAGATAGAGTTTACCCGCAACGAGTAAGGCATCTGCCAGGATGCCTTTGTGAGTTCCTCGACAACAGCTAGGGTCTCTGAGGTAAAGACGTTACCGTCTTTAGGGGCTAGAACGAAAAGCACACTATCGTCTTTGGTATATGTATCTTGCAGTGCCTCAAAGGCCACGAGCTGAGGGTTTTCTTCGGTAAAAAAATACCGATAATCATTGCTGAGCCCAATGCGCTTCAGCCCACTTGCGCTCGCTACCAGAACCAACAAGGTAACCAGTATTAGAGGCCAACGATATCTGATTACCCACTGGCCAAAAGATTCTTCAAAGTTCCGCATCTGAGACCTCCACCCTGCTTGAGATATTTGAACAATTACCGCTTAATACTGAATTTACCGTAAAATATTCACATAAAGGCCAAAAAAATACTACTTCATCCCCCGCACCAGCAAATTGATTACTGCCCTTGCCTCTCGCTCCAGGTCTGACAATGGACGTTTATCAAAGTTTATGGGGCACGCAAAAAATATAGTAGCCTGCAAGAACGCCTCTGCCGTAGCAACTACATCGGGCAGATCGAACTCACCGTTTCTGTTGCCTTCTGCCAGTATTTCCGCCAGCAAAGACTGCTTTATCTCTTTATGACGGTCAATGATATCGTGACGCTCTACGGAGATATAAACTAAAACCTCGATTGCCTTAGGCTGCTCTGATAACATCGAATGGCAATGACGAAGCACATGTAAGACAAACTCTTCCAACCGTTCTGTTGCACTAAGGCCCGGACGACGCAGAACCTCACGCAGCCCGTTTTCTTTATCCCTGAAACAGCCACTGGCAAGCTCTGCTACAATCGCACCTTTATTCTCAAAAAAGCGATAAATATTAGCCGCAGACATTTTACAGTCCCCGGCGATCTCTGCCATGGTGGTCTTATTAAAACCATACTGCATAATACGGGTCATAGATGCGCTAAGGATTCGGGCTCTGGTCTCTTCGATGCTTTCCATACCTCCAAAGTAGTCTATGAATACTAAATAGTCAAGTAAATATTCAGCAGCTTACTAAATACAGCACTAATACCCCTATAACTGAAACACAACTCACAAAACCACCTTAAAAAGAAATACAAAAAAGGCCATGTGCTAAAGATAGCGCATGGCCTTTTAATTAAATGGTACCGAAGGTCGGGCTCGAACCGACACGGAGCCAAGCTCCACGGGATTTTGAATCCCGCGTGTCTACCTATTCCACCACTCCGGCTTTTTTAAAGTAACCAACAAAAATTCAAAACCAGCAACAAAGACCTAAACCAAGGCAATACCTTATATTTGTTAGTTCCGGCTTTTTAAAAGTAACCAACTAAAATGCCACACAAAGAACCAAGCACTCAAACCAAGACGATACCTGACACTTGATAATTCCGGCTTTTTTTAAAGTAATCACTCCAAGCAGTTTCATAAATTAACATAAAACCACGAGCAAGTCC
>CAZUFI010000046.1:0-3703 GCA_964618745.1 uncultured Thermodesulfobacteriota bacterium
ATTGCGTATGTTAGCGGGAAGAGTATTCCAGAGATTAGGTGCAAGGAAGCTGAAAATCCGGCCTTTTGCGTAGGGGACGCTACCGATAAGGGGCTTTTTAAGGTGGCGAGCCTATCGGCGGTTATCTCAATGCACTCGATGGAGCACTTTCCTGATGACGAGGCCTTTTTAGAGAATTGCTCACGGTGGTTGCGACCGGATGGCGTCCTGGTTCTGGAGGTTCCGCTGCGCTATAAATATCCATTTGCAACGGACTGGGCTCCGATTGGCTCGGCCCATATACGTGAATATACAATGGCCGGGCTGCGGTCGTTATGCGAAAGGTATTTTGAAATAGATGAGAGTTTTGGAGTTGCCCGTGGGCTTTATCTGGCCCCGGAGATGGCTCGCAATGCAGTGCTTTTGGTGATGAAAAATAAGGGGTGTCTGTAATCAGTAAGAGGTTACTTATAATCGGCGGTGGTATCGAGCAGGTCCGTGCCTACGAGCTTGCTCGTGAGATGGGACTGCATCTGGTCGGCTCGGATAGATCGCCGGATGCACCGGCCTTGAAGCTCGCCGATGATAAGATAATCGCCAGCACAAGAGATCCGAGAGCTACTCTTAAGGCTGTTTTAGAGTTTAATGAAAGGCAAAAGATAGACGGCGTTATGACGCTTGCCAATGACGTACCGCTTACCGTTGCTACTGTCGCTACAAGCCTTGGTCTGCCGGGTATATCGATTGCCTCGGCCCGGCTTGCAGCGGATAAATTTTTAATGAAGCAGGCCTTTGTTCGTGCAAGTGTCCCGGTGCCGAGTTTTAGAGAGGTCTTCTCAGTTGAAGACCTAAAGGCAGCGATAAAGGACTGGGGCTATCCGATAGTTATTAAACCGAATGACGGTAGGGGCTCGCGTGGTGTCCTGAAGCTTACCGCAGGGGTTGATATTTCGTGGGCTTATGCGCATGCAAAGGATAACTCTGATTGCGGGCGTGTTATAGTCGAGGACTTTATAGAAGGCAAGCAGTATAGTACCGAATCTATGGTATATAAAGGTCGTTGCTATACGGCCTGTATCTCGGAGCGTAACTATGAACTTATCGATAAATATGCACCGAATATAATAGAGAACGGCGGGATCTTACCGGCTGATATTAATGAAGCCACCTCGCTCGCTATTGAAGAGGTTGTAGCTGGTGCTGCCCGTGCGATGGGGATTAAGGATGGCACGGTAAAGGGCGATATAGTAATGATTCCGCAAGGCCCGCTGGTCATTGAGCTTGCGGCAAGGTTAAGCGGAGGTTATCTTTGTACCGATCAGATCCCGCTTGCCCGTGGTGTGGATCTTGTTCGCCAGACCATAAAGCTTGCCCTTGGCCACGAGTTGGAGACCGATGATCTTGTACCTGAAGATATCTGCAAGCTTGGGGTAAGGTATTTCTTCCCACAGCCCGGGCGTATTAAAAATATAGAGGGTTTTGAAGAGCTTTCGGATCTGGAGTGGGTCTCAAAGAAGATGCTATTTCTGGGCGTCGGTGATATAGTTGAGTCGCCCTCCAACCATACAAAGAGAGCTGGCTTTGTTCATACTAAAGGCACTACATTTCAAGAGGCCACGCAGCGTGCAATAGCGGCTGCGGCGATGGTGCGGATCGAGACCGTGCCTTTGTAAGGTTTTGTTAAGGGCGACTGTGATTTGGATTAAGGAGGAATAACTAAATAGTATATATCAGCAGAACTGCGAAAGATCTGAGGTTCTGAGAAAATGACTTAAAGGCCTCGGGCCTGTGCGTGGAGCGAGAGCTTAAAGGTACGGGCATGACGGCGATCTGTATAAAAACAAAAGGAGTAAGATAAATGACTTTACTAGATTTCAATACAAGTAAGATGCTGAAAGAAAGGGCAGCTGAACTCAGGCGGCATATTATAGTTATGAACTGTTATGCAGGCTCGGGCCATCCGGGAGGTGCGCTCTCTGCTGTTGATATTATAACAAGTCTTTTTCATGATGAAATGAACTTTACCGTAGCAAATAAAGACGCTCCCAGCAGAGACAGGTTTGTCTTGTCAAAGGGCCATGCATGTATGGCCCTATACGGCGCTCTGGCTCAGTGTGGTTTTATCTCTACCGATGAGTTCAAAGGGCTTCGCCAAATCGGTGGTAAGTTGCAGGGCCATCCTGATAGGCTAAAGACCACGGGTGTGGAGTTTAACTCGGGTTCGTTGGGGCATGGTTTCTCATTTGCCCTTGGGGTCGCGCTTGGAGCTAAATTTAAAAGGGAGAAGTTTCGTGTCTATACCCTGCTCGGTGACGGTGAGCTGAATGAAGGTCAGGTCTGGGAGGCTTTTATGTTTGGTGCTCATTATCAACTGGATAATCTGGTAGCCATTATTGATCACAATAAACTCCAGAGCGATGCTGAGTGCGATAAGGTCACGGCTCTTTCTCCGCTTCTCGATAAGCTTACGGCATTCGGCTGGAATGTAATGGAAATCGATGGTCATGATTTTGCTGCTATATCTGCTGCACTTTATACGGCCCGTAGAGTGAAAAAACGCCCTACGGTTATAGTCGCTAATACAATTAAGGGAAAGGGGATATCATTTATGGAAAACTCACCGAAGTGGCACGGCAGCCTTGCGCCAGAGGGAGAAGAGCGAGAGATTGCTCTGAAAGAATGCGGCTACGAAGGCGGTGATCTATGATTACGATGAGAGACGCTTTTGGCGAGGCTCTGGTTGAGCTTGGAAAGACAAGAAATGACTTTGTTGTACTTGATGCGGATGTAGCCGGAGGCACCGGGACGCAGCCCTTTCGCGAGGCCTTCCCTAATAGGTTTATTCAGTGCGGTATCGCCGAGCAGAATATGGTAAGCATGGCAGCCGGCTTTTCAACAAGCGGACTTATCCCTATAGTGACCTGCTACTCGGTCTTTGCCTCTATGCGAGCCATCGAACAGGCACGTAACTCGGTGGCCTATCCAAAGTTTAATGTAAAGATAATCGCAAGCCACGTAGGTCTTGATGTCGGCCCTGACGGCCCTTCGCATCAGGCGATGGAAGACCTTGCTATATTCAGATCCATACCGAACTTCAGGGTAGTATCTCCGGCTGATCCTACTGAGCTTAAAAAAGCCCTGCCATCGATTCTCAGCAGTGACGGCCCAGTTTATATGCGCACAGGGAGAAGCCCTCTTCCGACGATCTTTGATGAGGATATAGGTTTTAGGATAGGTAAGGCAATGGTCGTTCGTGACGGCGTTGATTGTACAATAATAGCCGTTGGTGTTATGGTCGCGCGCGCCCTTGTCGCCTCAGGAGAGCTTGAGGCAGATGGTATAAAATGCCGTGTCGTTAATATGTCTACGATCAAGCCCATTGATATGGCGATTATTAAAGAATCAGCGGAGAAGACCGGGGCGATAGTTACGGCAGAGGATCATAATATTATCGGTGGCCTTGGCGGTGCTGTGGCCGAGGTGCTTGGAGAGATTTGCCCTGTGCCAATGCAGCGGGTCGGAATAAAAGACCGTTTCGCTGAGTCCGGCGATCCAGAGGCATTGGCAACGAAGTACGGTCTGGATAGCCGTACCATAAAGGCCGCTGTCTTGAGGGTAATAAAGAGAAAGAAAAGTTAAAGACCTTTTAAAAATCTAGAAGGAAGGCATTTGTTATGGATAATCTGGCTGGAAGGATAGCTCTTGTCACCGGCGGCTCGCGTGG
>CAZUFI010000046.1:3803-10778 GCA_964618745.1 uncultured Thermodesulfobacteriota bacterium
TGGCGGTAAACCTGCGAGGCCCTTTTGCATGCACCCAAGAGGTATTGCCCGGGATGCGTAAGCAGGGCTTCGGGCGTATTATAAATATAACCTCGATAGGCGGGCAGTGGGGCGGCTTTAATCAGGTCCATTATGCCGCAAGCAAGGCGGCCCTGATAAGCTTTACGCACTCGATGGCCAAGATATATAGCAAAGACGGTATTACCTCTAACGCTGTTTCGCCGGGGCTGGTCGCCAGTGATATGTCGGCGGCAGAGCTCTTGACAGAGGCCGGTGCTGAAAAACTAAGCGGTATTCCTGTAGGCAGAATAGCTGGGGTCGAGGAAGTAGCTGCCGTGGTTGTCTTTCTTGCCGGCAACTCTGCCGGCTATATTACAGGGCAGACGATTAATGTGAACGGTGGGATGTTGTTTAGTTGAGAGAGGGTTTTTTGTCTATGAAAAAAGAGACCAGGACTATTCTGATTGTAGGCGCGGGTACCGAGACGGTTCCCGGTATCAGGCGTGCTAAGGAGATGGGGCTCTATGTAGTGGTAAGCGATATGAACCCGAATGCCCCGGGTTGCGCAATAGCGGATAAGAGTATAGTGGCAAGTACCTATGATGTTGAGGCTACGGTTGAGGCAGCAAAGGACTTTACCAGAAACGAAAGGCCTATAGACGGGGTAATAAGTATAGCAACCGATGTGCCGATGGCCGTGGCAAGTGTAGCCGCAGAGTTAGGTCTGGTGGGTATCCCTCTGGAGGCCGCACGTATCGCATCCAATAAGGTCTTGATGATGCAGGTCTTGAGCGAGGCAGGGATTCCTGTGCCGTGGTACTCGGTTGTCAGTTCAGCAGAGGACCTTAAAGATATCGAGAGGCAGCGTTGCTGTGATTGTGTCGTAAAGCCCGTGGATAGTCGAGGTTCTAGAGGCGTTGTCATGCTCAGCAGTTTGGAAGAATGCGAGTTTTCTTATAACTACGCGCTGAAGTTCTCGCCAGGTAAGCAGGTGATGGTAGAGGAATACGTCGAGGGTCCTCAGATAAGTACCGAGTCTCTGCTGCTGAAGGGCGCGGCATATACGCCGGGGTTTTCCGACCGTAATTATAAGGATTTTAAGAGGTTTGCGCCGCACATTATTGAAGACGGCGGTCAGCAGCCTTCTTTTTTATTTGACGCAGATCGTCAGGCAGTCGCTGATCTTGCCGTTAGAGCAGGGCGTGCCATTGGTGTTGAGACGGGGGTTATAAAAGGGGATATGGTCTTATCACCACAGGGGCCAAAGGTCATTGAGATAGCACCGAGGCTCTCGGGTGGATGGTTCTGTACCGATCAAATACCGCTTGCCACAGGGGTTGATCTGATAGGTGCTGCTTTACGGGTAGCCCTTGGCGAGACTCCGAGCGAGCAGGAGCTTACAAGTAATAAAACAACGGCGGTAGCGATCCGTTATTTTTTCCCTGCTCCCGGCAAGGTCGTCGCAATAAATAAGGTCTCTGAATTTGATGATACCGAGTGGGTTCATCGAATAGGGTTTTTTGTAAAGGTCGGAGATATCGTTGGCGATGTCTCGGATCATACGAGCAGGTCCGGCTACGTTATAACGACCGGGCGAAGCCGACAGGAGGCAGTCTCCAGAGCCGATGAGGTCGTAAAGGTTGTAGAGATCGTAACGACTTAGATGTCGTAGCGACTTAAAGGTCGTAGCGACTCAGAGGTCGTAACAACATCACCATAATACTAGATAAGGATGGCTGAGTACTCAGATGAGTAAGCTTTATTTATATAGTCTTTTTCATTTAAATCTCTCTTTTTCTTCGATTCCAGAGGCCGATTATCCGTATGTTATAAAGAACTGCTATAGCCCTCTGCTCGATATGGCAGAGCAGGGGTTGCCGGTAGCCATTGAGGCCTCGGGCACAACATTGCAGGAGATAAATAGGCTGAGCCCTTCTTTTATTGCGAGGCTCGCCAGGCTCTGGCGAGACGGTAAATGTGAGTTTATAGGCTCTGGTCTGAGTCAGATCATAATGCCGCTTGTCCCAACCGAGGTAAATCGTTGGAATCTGAAGTACGGAGTCCAGGTATATGAAGACCTGCTTGGTCAGCGTCCTCTGGTCGCTCTGGTTAATGAACAGACCTATTCCAGAGGTGTGGTAGATCTTTTTGTTGAGGCCGGTTATTCTGCCGTAATTATGGATTGGAATAATTGTTACAGGTATAATCAGTATCCGAAAGACCTTTTATACTCACCGCAGCGGGCCAAAGGGATAGAGGCAAATATAGATGTGCTTTGGAATAATTCCATTGCGTTTCAGAAGCTCCAGCGTTTTGTCCATGGTAGTCTTCCTGCAACTGAGTATAAAGAATATCTCGATAAACATCACAGCGCTGATAAAGATACGTGCTTTGTTGTCTATGGCAACGACGCAGAGGTCTTTGACTATAGGCCGGGCACCGGCCCTCTTCCGCGTGCCGGTGGCGAGGGCTCTGAGTTTGACCGCTTAAAGGAGATTTTAATCTCTATAGCTGCTAACGACGACTTTGTTTTAACGACCCCTTCGAAGTTGCTCAGCCACTTCAGGGGAAAGCCAGATTCTTATCAGTTGCTCGGGCTTGAGTCGGTCGAGAGTCCGCTTGTCTGTAAGAAGCAGGAAAAGTATAACCCTGTGCGCTGGGCCGTGACCGGGCGTGATTCCGTTCATGTGAACGGCGCGTGTTACGGAATATATAAAAACCTTGTGTTGCTCAACGACAGCCTTGGTCAGGCAGATAGAGATAGTTACCGTAAGACTCTATGCGAGTTGTGGGGCAGTGACTTTCGCACAAACACGGTTGATGAGAAGTTTCTGGCATATCAAAACAAGATGGGCTGGATTAAGGTTCAGACAGATGGGCTATTGAGCAAAACCTTTGGAGCAGGCAGGGTTAAGTGTTGCGAAGGAAGCTGCGGCTGCGCAACAAGCCGCAAGCGTGATCTGGGTTTGAGACCGGCAGATGCTGTAATAGTTGATACTGTCGAGAGCCTACGGGTTACTCTGCCGCTTATAGAGGTTGAGTTTTTAAAGGAGAAGGGCTTTGCAATAAAATCTCTTATCTTCCCTGAGGTCTCGTGCCAGCCGCTGCTGGGAACACTTGAGCACGGCTATTATGATGATATTGGATACGGTGTTGATTACTTTAGTGGGCATTTTATACGGCAGGCTCGCGACGGTGCAAAGACGACCGATCTGGAGTGCGCAGAGCCGGTGATTGAGGACGGCCCGCATGAGCTTAGTATCTCTATAAAGATACCGCTCGATATAGGGACGCTCTTTAAGACCTTTGTTATCTCAAAGGTTAAAGGCGAGTTGGAGATAAAGTACCGGCTTAAGGTCTCGGGGCTTGAGGCGTCTTCGCTCAGGCTCGGGATCTTTACCTTTATGCCGGAGGGTTTTGACCATGAGTCTTTGTATTATGGCTCGGTAAATGGCGGTAACGGCCCTGAGAACTTCCTGCTTCAGGGTAGTCAGGTCACGCAGGACGAGCCGGTCAGCCAGAGGGTCTCGGCCTCGGGGTGTCTCGGTGCTACCGAGGGTTGGGTTGCCGTCGGTGACAAAGACAAAGAGCTTCGCATAACGACTGATAAGAGCGAGCTTTACTCCGTGCCTATGGTAAGCTACCGTCAGGTAGATGATAAGTTCTTTCTCCGTATCTATCATTCAATAGGAGAGGTAGATGAGACGGCCTGGTGGGTCTGGAGAGGGGATAATTATATAAGCTTTAATATAAGTGCCTTTAATAAGGACTGAGAGGAAGAACCCGCAATGACAGCGCAAAGTATCTTTGAAAAAAACATAGAAGCCCTGGAGGCCAACAACCCGGAACTCGTAGAGACCCTGCGCACCACAGAGGCAAGTGGCGTGGAGCTGGAGCAGACAAAGAACGGGGAGTATACATTTAACTACAAGGGGCTTTATTTTCATAGCCGTTATGATCCGACAAAAGAAGCAAAGGTCCAGCTCGAAGAGATAGTGGCGTCAAAGGCCGACTGGGTGGTTTTGTTCGGTCTTGGCTGCGGTTACCTTTTTAAGGAACTCGCCATCGCAAGGGAGCAAAGAGATGCAGGTGCTCAGGTCGTCGTCTTTGAGCCTTCAATCGAGATACTTGTTGGTGTCTTAAAGCAGATAGATCTGAGCAAGTACTTCTCTGAGCCAAGCATTTATATCTATCATGATCTGCCGGGTCTTGAGATCAAGATGTCCAAGGATATCGAGGGCATGGATGATATTTTAGGGTATCAGTCAAGGCCGTATAAGCAGATCTTCGCCCCTGAGCTTCTGGATTTCACGGAGAAGGTCAGTAATGCACGTATGGTAAGCAAGGTCTATATTAAGACAGATATAACCTCCAGACTCGTATGGTTGGAGAATTACTTTGGTAATATAGATAATTTTTTTAAATACCCGGGGGTTGGTGTTTTAATAGATAAATTCAAGGGCATCCCGATGGTTATCGTCGGTGCCGGGCCTTCTCTTGAAAAAAACGTCCATATACTGAAAGAGATGAAGGGCAAGGTTGTTATTCTGGCTGCTATCTCGGCCTATATGCCGCTCTTGCACAACGGGATTATACCTGACCTCATCGTCTGTGGTGAAAAGACGGACCTGCCCGGTCACTTTACAGGTTCGCCGGAGGATAAAAAGGTACGGCTTCTGCTCTCCGATGTTGTTCATCCTAATATGTTGCGGCGTGAGGCCAAGGGTAAGTTTATCTTTGTCAGTACCTTTATGCGTCTGAGTCTGAGGCATGCCGGGCTCTGGGGGCAGAATTATTGTCCTGATGTCGGGGGCAGCGTGACTACCACGGCATTGTCTATCGGGGTCGATTTTGGTTGCGACCCGGTAGTAATGATCGGCCAGGACCTTGCTTTCGGTGAGCATAGCACGCACGCGGAGGGGGCTACGTACTCGGATCAGAGTCTGCATTTTGAGGATAACGGTTTGGTTAAGGTTCAGGAAAGGTATGCCAACTCTGGTGAACGTGTTCAGAGTGAGTATAAGGTTCTGTGGCTCGAAGGTGTAAATGGGGAGCGTGTCAGGACGAAGTTTGACTGGGTGACCTTCCATAGCTGGTTCACAGAGTATATGAGAAGGCATCATGAGGCTGAAAGCACTACGCATGTTATTAATGCGACCGAGGGTGGTGCCTATATAGAAGGCATGGAACATATGACCCTGAAAGAGGTTCAGGAGAAGTATGTTAGTAAGGACTATCCTATTGAAGATATACTTTCAATGGCCGAGAGTAGCGTGCAGAAGATAGATTATGATGGTCTTTTGAGTTCCTACACTGCAATCCTGACCTCTCTTAAAAAGATAAAGGCTATGGCCTTGTCTATAATAGGGGATGTAAATAAAGTAAAGAAGATCTTTGACATAAAGGGGCTTAGCCCGGAGATGACAGGGCATGTCGGAAGGATTCAGGATAAAGAGAAGAAACTCTTTAAAGAGAGCCACAACGTCATCTTTATGTGGGAGACCGTTGTTGAGTATACTTATGAGTTAAAGGAATATCTCAGAGAAGATATTGAGAAAGGTTCTGTGGATCAGATAGCCAGAGATCTAAAGAGCATAAAGACGACATATGTAAATGTACGTGATGCGGCAGGCAGGTTTATTCCTATAATGGAACATTCAATTGAGCGGGTCGAGGTGCATAAGGGGAAGGCTGGGTTTTCAGGCGCAGATAGTGCCAAAACCCCTGCAAAAGAGTTGTGAGCTTTGATGAAATTGGTAACCTGAGCTTAGAGTACCGGTCATTAGGTGCTATAGTTTTAAGGGGTCTTTATCTGGGAGACCGTTGCGGAATATAGCCATGAATTGAAAAAATATATAAGGGCAGATTCAGGTAGTAACTCGCTTGAGCAGATGCGCAGTGATCTGAAGAGTATAATATCCACTTATAAAAAGATATCTGATGCCGCTGCGAGATTTGTTCATATTATGGAAAGATCAATAAAGAGTGTTGAAAACAACAGAGTTGGAATGCAGACAACAGTTGGAGGATAAGATGGCCGGAGATATGAAAGACCCTTTGTTGACATTAATTTTTTTGGATGAGACGCTTATTGACTATACTGATACGGAAAACAACGCGGTTGTAGCGGATCTGGTAGGGGCAATCGAGCAGGAGATGAAGTCGCAGAAAAGGGTAGTCAGTGAGCTGAAGGTAGACTCGGAACCGCACCTGGACTGGAGAAGTGATGAGTTCATGGCCCGTAAACTATCTGAGTTCAAGGAATTAAAGTTTACCTCAAGTAGTTTTGATGAGTTCGCGGCATCGGCCGTTGGTACTTTGCAAGAATATATAAAGGTCATGAAGGAGAATACACGGGCCTCTGTTGCCGTAATCAGGCGTGGCAGCGGTCTTCAGCCTGAACTTCTGCTGAGTATTCTCGACGGCCTGGTCCAGATAATGGCTACAATCAACGAGCTTTCCAGAGGGGTGGCCGTTATGGGTATTAAGACATTTAAGGAAGACCCGCTTATCTACTATTCTCCGCTCTTAAAACATATGGAGGAGCTGGAGCAGGCCAGAAGTCTGGGTGACAGTCTGGTGGTCGCCGATATTCTTGAGTATGAAATATTATCGATGCTTGAGGATATGGATCAGAAACTTTTCCATTCCGGGACTTCATAGAAGGTTAAAGTGTGACAATTGTAACCAGAGCTAAGTCTTTGATATTTATGGTTATTTGGACTTTTTTAAAAAAAAGGCCCTTTTTTTATCAAATAAATATTCATTTTTCTTAAAGAGTTTAAGATTTTCAAAGAATTACCCGATATGTACTGTAAGAGCATAGTGGGTAATTTCGACTTGTAAGGAGGTGTATCGATCTAACCTAAGAGATATCCGCTAAGTGATAAAGAAAATAGCATGGATGCTAAATATTTAATCTAAGGAGGGTAGTACAATGTCAGTAGTTATTAACACTAACGTGGCGGCCCTGAT
>CAZUFI010000047.1:0-8661 GCA_964618745.1 uncultured Thermodesulfobacteriota bacterium
GATAATCTACTGCTGCGAGGTGACTAAGCCTGGTATGGTTGCGGGGTTTAGCGAGGTCGCAAACCGATCTTTCTTCCCCCTTTTGCAAAGGGGGATTGAGGGGGATTTCTTTTAAGGTTGGTCGAGTGCCGTTCGGGTTGCGTCTTTTAAAACTAAATTTCAGGTTCAAAAACCGCAAGGCTAAAGCCTTGTTCTAGATATAAAAGATCTTCGTAATATGGGTTGTGTAGACTAACTAACTTTGCTTATTTCTGCGATAATACAAGACAGGCGAATTCTGATACTAGAGCACCGCGCCGTAGGTCTCGGTAAAGGCCTCTGCGCTATAGGCATTCGAGGCGTAGGCAAAGCCCTTGTCACCCCAGTCTGTGCCCCAGCTATTTCTTATGATGAAGCCGTCTGTGTTATAGCCGACAATCGTGACTGCGTGGCCTCCACGGGCAGAGGCCTTGTCGTATTTAATGAGTTCTCCGCCTGTCTCGGTGGCATTCATCCAGCTGCTGTCAACCCTTAGGCGAGTCATTATCGGCCCGTTGTTAGCTAGCCAGTACCTCCATTTCTGAGGGTCTATGCCGAGGTTTTGATAGGCTATGATCCTGAATTTTGCTGCGTTATAATAAAAGTCCTGTATTGAACCGCTATAGAGTGGCCCTTCCATCGGCAGCTCTGATTCCATGGCGCAGCCGAACTTCCTAGCTATTGCAAGGGCCAGCTTGGTCTGAGTGCCGACCGATTCAATGAATGTAGAGGGATAGGCCGTAAAGGTATCTGTCTCTTTATTTGCCATCCAGATAAAGCGAGGTGAGACCTCTGTGCCCTCATTGATAAGGCCTTTTTTTGTATAGTGCCAGCGCAGGACACCGTCGGCTGTAGCAAAGCCAACGCAGGCACCGGTGTTTTTCTGATCCCTTATCTTCCACCAATCTTCGCGCAGATCGCAGGCCTTTGGAATCTTAAGGGTTTCATCGAGTAGAGCCGCCTCGGTAGCCTGATCCAGTTGCCAGTCATTCTCAGTCTTTAGTGATTCTACGCAGTTCAGTATACGTTCGTATTTGCCCGAGCGTGCCGTGGCAATTTTTTTATCGCTGAACATTAATGGTTCTCCGATCTTATTGTTTATGGTGCAGAGTCTGTTATCCGGTAGGCCCGTTTTGCGATATGGCGTGCATAGAGTTTTTGTAACATGCAATAGAGTGTGGGTCAAGATATACCATGGTTTACGAGCATTGCTGTAATGATCTTTCAGGCCTTTTATGTTAGCTGGTATATCGCTGAAAAAGGTTGATTTTTTCGGTTTTAATCCGATAAGTAGTATAGAGCCTTGCGGTGGTAGAACTCATGGAGTTATTAGCTCTTTTATGGTATTATAAGAGTTAAGTGCTTAAGTTCAACTAAAGGGGAGAGAGGTGTCATGAAGAAAGCCAGTCCATCACATATCATGCCTCGCTCTCCTATTTTTTTCTTAGCTGTTTTATTACTCTCGGTTGGTCTATCTGCGTGTTCTGCCCCTCAGGAGCTTATGGTCTTGATTGATAGAGATCGTGCTGATGAGGCATGGGAAACGGCATATAATACCGGCGGTACACTTGGCTATGAGCGCGGCTTTCATGACGATGCCAATAAGGTCGTTGAGTATAACAGGGTTGATATGGATGGCCCTCCGTTGCCAATGAACCTCTTTATAAAGATGGAGATGGATGAGACCGATGATGCCGTTGTTTTATGGCTTTATGGGATAGATAAGGATATCGCCGGGGCTGATTATGAGGTGCTGCAGGATATGGAGAGAATAGTCAAGAATGTAGAACTCTGCTGCGCTGCTCAAGATGATGATGAGTTAGAGCTCTCCGCTAATTAGTTACTAATAAGTTGAATCGATAGTCAATAGAATAACCTTTCAAATCAAAATACCCTCACAACCATTCTGAACTTACCGACAAACCGCCGCATATTTGCGAAGGGTAGATAATCTCATTTCCAATGGATATTCTGATTGAAAAGATCTAGATGACGTTATATTATCTTGGTATGGTTTATATTAAAAAACTTTAATATAGGGGTTTGCTATGAAAAGGTTTATGGCGTTAAGGTTCATGCCGTTAAGGTCGGGGGTATGTTATTTTTTGTTGTTGGCGGTATCTTTAGTCTTTACTGCCTGTGCCACTGCTCCGCAGGAGCTGATGGTTGTTGTGGATAGGGACCGTATTGAGGAGGCCTGGGAGAGGGCCTATGATGAGGGGCTTGCCCTTGGCTATGAGAGAGAGTTTCATGATATGGATAATAAGATCGCTGAATTTAACAGGAAAGAGATTGATCAGCCGTTGCCGATGAATTTGTTTATAAGGATGCAGCTGGAGGTTACTGAGGATTCTTGTGTGCTGTGGCTAAAGGGTAAGGACAAGGATATTGCCCGCGAGGATGACCAGGTACTGGATGATATGCAGAGGATCGTCACAAAGGTCGAACGCTGCTGTGGCATAAAAGACGAGGCCGGTAGGCCGGTTAAGAAGTAAATAGAGGCGGCCCTTATTAGCTGTATTAACAAGTATGCGTCTTTATCGAAGAGTGTTGTCAGGGCCGTCTCCGTCTAAAATGCGGCACTGGTATGGACGATCAACCTTAGTATTATTGAGGGTTTATAGTGCCCCTTTTTTATGATAAGTTACTATTATGGTAGATCTTGGAAGAGATATCGGTCTTGGTATAGATCCTTTATATGAGCTATGTATAAGGCACTGTGAGGGGTGTTGCTGTAATCCTTGGTGGGGTGTTATACATTACAGTCTGGTAAGGCCCACGGGGCTTGCACGGCTCGGTGACTTTAAGGTAGAGCTGCTGCGAAGCGTCAATGAACGTGTCGATAGAATCAAGAAGAACTACGTAACGAATGAAGACCCTCCTAGAGCCCTGTTTAATGCCCCTGAGACCTATAATGTCGTCCTGGAGAAGATAACGCCCGCAGTTGACGGGAGTGGCTCGCTTACCTTTGCTCTGATAGGTATGTTCGCCTTTAAGTGTCTATTTTATAGTGATGATAATCAGTGCTCGATTCATCCAAGCACTATGGACGAGGATATACGCCCGCCGCATTGTGCGGAGCTGGGTAACCCGACCTCCGGGGCGGGAGAGAAGGGGTATTGCAGGATAGTGGGTGCGGCAATCGAGTCTGGTGCAGACCCGGAGGCGATTGCAAAGGCAATATCTACTGATAAAAGCATTAGTGCCAAGCATCTGAGCGATGGTTTTAGTACGCCCGAGGCCGCTGTAGACGCGGTTATAGGGCAGATAAGGGAGTATGCAGAGAAGAATCTTTCGCATCTTGCGCCACAACGTAGCGCAGAAAAGCCCGGGCGTAACGACCCTTGCGTCTGCGGCAGCGGTGTGAAATATAAGAAATGTCATGGCAGGTGAATCTTTGTCTGGTAGTAAAGATTTAAAAAAACCTTTAGTTTTGGGCGTTTAATGCCGAATAGTAATATAGAGGTATATCGTCTTGGTCAGGGGAATACTACCGGGGCTTTTAGAATAGGAGCGGTTAGATACCTGCCGCGCGGCATTAGAAAAGAGGATTACTCAAGGCTTGGTTATTTTGATATATGGCTACCGCAGTTATCGCCGAGTAAAGCATTATTAAAAGAGTATAAAACCACCTCTGATTCCGCCATGGCATGGAAGATGTTTATGGCGGCCTACAATAAAGAGATTAGGTCGAGTTCCGACGCCAAACAGCTCATAAAATTCATAGCATTAATATCAGTTAAGATGCCCGTTGCGCTCGGTTGTTATTGTGAAAGCAGGTCGAGATGTCATCGATACATACTTAAAGGTTTAATAGAAGGAGCATTAGAAGAGTAATAAGGTTCAATTAGTCTGCGAGCAATTACAGTAGCCCGAAGGGCTATATTATTATCTTCTGTTAGCCTGAGGCTGGTTACAGCTTCTACCCTGTAGGATTTTTTTTGAGTAATACCTGGGCTGGGGAGGTCACCTAATGAAGAGTAATATTTGGATTACTATATTCGCAATAATTATGTCATTATCTATCATCCTACCTGCTAGAGCTGAACTTACTGATCTTAGTAGAGAGTTTAGTGATGCTCTAATTACCAATGATATAAAAAAGATGAATTATATAGTCATGGCCAATAACTCTGAGATTCCCGGTGAGGTCGAGAGTATCATGAAGGCCGCGCGTATCAGTGGTATCTCGGAAGAAGTGAAGGATGCTTTATTTTATATGGGCGAGAAGATGGCCAAGCTCTATATGGATAGCTCTGGAGAGAGCGGGCTCTTAAAGGATGTTAAGAGGAATCGTTTCGAGTCCAAGCTTGGTGATCTCGTTAGCGTGAAGAGCAAGGCGGGGATCTATACGATAAAGATTCCAATGCCTGATCATAAAGGGCCTTCTTATACCTTTAAGCCCGACAACCTACAGATAGAGAAAGGCGAGAGTGTAGTGTGGGTCAATGAAGATAGCCACTCACATGTCTTTGCCTCAATGGCTGTGATCGGCGATGGTGGTATATTTGCTCCGAGCATCGAGCCCGGCGGCTCGTGGAAGTATCAGTTCAAAAGGTCCGGTGAATACTTCTATATCTGTTTTATTCATAAAGGGATGATCGGTAAGATTACGGTAAAGTAATTTTAAGAGCTTTGTATTGAACTGTGAAAAATAGATAGGACTATAATAGTCCTATCTATTTTTTTATCTAACGTAAGATCATAAATTTGAGTTTGCCTATTAGCTCAGCGAATACTTGGTCCAGGCATTGCCCGGAAGGCACGGTTTGCAGTCGGGCTGTTTGTGAAACTTTGAGGATGAAATCTTGGCGATTTCTTCGGTGAGTTCGGGGTAGTCGACCTTGAGTTGAGCAAGCCCACCCTGGAGGCACTCGCATTGGGTGCATTTAGTTACGGTATGGTTTTCATCAAGTACGCCGAGAAAAATAATAGCACGTTCATCTGTCATTTTGTAAGCTCCTTAATATACTGAATCTCTTCACTGCGTGACGAGACCTTATTGTCAAGTCTAGCTCCGAGTAATTTTCCTAGTACCTTTCCTATCTCTGGCCCTTCTCCTACTCCGAGCTTTAAGAGGTCTTTGCCGTTGAGTCTGGTCTTGCTGCCTCTTAGATCGGTTATATATCTGGAGATGATCTTTTTGATCTCCGGCGAGTCGGCCTTGGCTATGAGGTAGAGCGTGAGCTCAAGCGCAAGCGGAGTCAGAAGAGCGTAGACTCTGCTGGCTCTTGGCGCAGCACCTGCGCTAATGGCTCGCAGGGCCTTGAGCGCATGCCCCTTACCTGCGAGTGTAGCAAGGTTTTTCTTATTGTCTATGCGCAGTCGTTTTGAGATGGTCATGAGCTCGCGTTTATTCAGGTTGTCGGTAAGTGCCAGCAGCAGGACAAGCCACGGCTCTATCTTTTCATTTCTGTATAAAAGTTGATACCATGCCACGGCGCTGCGTGCACCCTCAAAGAGGTCCTCTGCTTTTTTATCCCATCTGATCTTTGTGCTTATAAGTGGCAGTATCTTGAGATCTTTAAGGCGGCCAATCGCATGGAGTGCCATATCTTCTTTCAGGATCTTTACTAATTCTTCGCGCACCCTAGGGGCGGAAGATCTGGAGAGCAGTTCTAGTTTGACCGAGTTCTTCAGGAGTTTTTCCGTATGCGGAGCGATCTTAAAGCCAAGGCGTTCAGAGAAACGCACCGCTCTTATTGCGCGTGTCGGGTCTTCGACAAAGCTCAGGTTATGCAGCACCCTTATTGTGCGCTCTTTTATGTCTCGTCCTGCCCCGAAAAAATCTAGGACCTCTCCGAAGCTGGCGTGGTTCAGGCAGACGGCAAGGGTATTGATCGTAAAGTCGCGTCTGTATAGATCAAGCTTTAGCGAGGACTGCTCGATTGTCGGTAGTGCTCCGGGTTTTTCATAGTACTCAAGCCTTGCCGTTGCCACATCGACCTTTACGCCGTTCGGGCAGGTCAGTGTGGCTGTCTTGAATCTTTCATGGGTCTTTACCTGGGCCTTGAGCCTTAGACCGAGTTTTTTGGCAAAGCGTATGGCATCGCCCTCTACGACGAGATCTATATCAAGGTTATCGCGTCTCATTATCAGGTCGCGCACAAAGCCGCCGACGCCGTAGATCTTATAGCCCAGCGCATCGCCGACCTCGCCTGCATCACGCAAAAGCGAAAAGGCCCAGGCCGGTAGCTGCTGGCGCATAAGAGATGTAATTACCCGCTTTTTTTTAGTCCGGTCAAGGCTTGCCTCTCTGAGTTCTTCCTTTAGCATCTTAATCAGATCGGTTCTGGTTATGACCCCGACGAGCTGGTTGTTTTTAGTAACAGGCAAGAGCCTTTGTCCGAGCTCCGGGATCAGGGTGCGTACTTCTTCGATAGAGGTTGATGTATTGATGGTCAAAAGCTCGGTTGTTATATAGTCGATGGCAAGGGCCTTACCCAGACCGTGACCAATGGCCTTGTCGGTGACTTGGCGGGTAATGATTCCTTTAAGGCCGTCTTTGTCGATGACAGGTAGTGCGTTGATATTAAATCGGCGCATCTTAAGGGCTGCCTCTTTAACGCAGGCCGTTGATTCAATGGTTATCGGAGGAGTGCTCATGAGATCACCGGCATTTACGCTTGGCAGGGTTATATCTTTCAGGTGCATAAGTACGCGTTCCTTTGCCTGAATAAGCGTTAGCCCCTTGATCGTTGCCGAGGCCGCGCCGGCGTGTCCGCCGCCGCCAAGAAGGCCTGCTACGAGGCCTGCATCTATATTAGGAGTGTTGCTGCGTATCACAAAGTGTACCCGGTCGGTTGATTGGGCAAGTAGTACCAGGCACGGCATCTCTTCAATTTTTATGAGCCTGCGGGCAAGCTCGGAGACCTCACCCGTGTAGTCCTCAATCGATACGACCGCTATTGTAACGTGCAGGCCACCGATGGTGTAGGTGGTTTTGTTCTCTATCAGGTTGTGCAGGGCCGAGACCTCGCCAGCCGTAAGCTCATGGCTGAGCATCGCTGCTACCTCACTCAGTACAGCACCTTGGCCTAGCAGATAACGGGCAGCGTCGTAGTCTTCCACTCTGGTCGATCCGTAGCAGAGCGAGCCGGTATCCTCATATATTCCGGCCATCATCAAAGTAGCTTCTTGTGGCGTTAGAGGTATATTACGTTCTTTTAAGATCAGGGTGAGTATAGTCGTTGTAGAGCCGTATGGCAGGACTGCTCCGCCACTTGCTTTGATGTCCGCGCTGTGGTCGGGATGATGGTCGTAGGTGTGAATGACAAGAGCTGCCTTGCCTAGTAGTTCCCTGAAGCGGCCTACCCTTGAAGGGCTTCTGGTATCGACTATAATTAGACGTGTAATATCTTCGAGTTTGATCTCTGTTGCCGGTATTATCTGAAAAGGCAGGGTAAGTTTTTTCAGTGCGACCTCAAGTTCTTTTTCCATAGAACCGGGGAAGGCCACAGACGCATCAGGGTATAGCTTTTTTGCGGCAAGTATCGCGCCGATGGTATCGAAGTCAGCACCAATATGTGTGGTTATCAGATCCATGGTATAACTAATATTAGCACAACTTGGTAGGCGGGGGCAAAGCAAGAAGAGCTGGCCGGGTGGGCACAAGAGAGAGTATGCCACTGTTGATTTGTTTCAAGCGGTGGTATACTAAGATTATAGACTATTATTGCCGATAGGTATGTTATGACCACGCCATATATAAAAGAACGCCTTGAGACATTCGATTATTTTACTGCCGCAGGTGAACGCTTCGGGAGTGAGCCGTGGACGCTTGACCCAGCAGGGCTTCGCTTCAGGCACGGCGAGACCCTTAAAGAACTGCGGCTTCCTTATCATCTCGGTAGTCAAGACGAGGATATCATTGAGCGGGCCATCGGCTCTATTGCGGCACTTCTTCGCGTGCAGTACGCGTTGGACGGCGATGGCATGGGTGCTTCGGATGGCCTTGGTTCTGCTGGCGCATCGCAGTCATCACGTATAAAAGAACGTAATTTCAACTTGCGCGCCCTTATCCCCGACTCGATTGAAAAAAAGATAGCCTGTGAAATTCTCCTTACCGTACCGTTGATCGACGGTGCGATGCTGATGAAGTGGCTTGGCGGCGGCGGTGAGGGTAAGGTCTTTATACGCTGGGTGCAGGCGATAATGGAGAAGGCCCTGAGAGAAGAGGCCGGAGCGAGCAGCACCGATGGCAATAAAGGTGGCGTTGGTGAACCAACGGCTTACCTAGCCTTGCTTGCGATACTAAACTCTATCGCAGGACATAAAGAAGTATTGAAAACCCTGAGAATAAAGGGCGTCTCTTATGAGAAGCAGGATCTGGTAGTAGGTCTGATGCTGTATAACGTAATGAGGGTCGTGGTAAGCGAGCTTTTTCTAAGGCTTAAAAATATCGATGCCCCGCATTACGACGCACGCAGCGAGGCCGTTACAAAGGCCGGTATTGTCCCTGTGGCCTTCCTCTCTATTCCCTCTACGCTGCTTGGCACTTCTCTTAATCCTTACCGAATTGATAACGAGATCTTTGCCCTGCTTGCCGCTCACGCAGCTGCGGTAGAGAAGACTAAAGGCCGTAGCGCAATCTTTTTGGAGGAGTTTCAAAAAGCCATATTAAAGGATAATACGCTTAAAGGA
>CAZUFI010000047.1:8761-10608 GCA_964618745.1 uncultured Thermodesulfobacteriota bacterium
CTTATTAAAGAGTTAATGGTTTTCCTTGGTGCTTTTATGGCTAAGAAAGGTCGGTGGTTCAAGGCCTCAGGCCCGGCAAAGCGTGTGCGTGGCGAGGGGATATTAGATGTTATAGATGGAGTCTTTGCGCGTCTGGTAGACAGCCAGATCGAGCGTGCGCTCTCGCCTATGCGTAACATCCTGGTGGATAGAAGGCCGGAGTTTGATGGTGCGCAAATGGCAGAGGAGTATAAGAGGGGACGTCTCTACAGGTTTTCTGTTGATAAAAGGCCTGTCGTCTGCTCTTTAACCGTAGAGATGGATGCGCAGCTTTTTATAGATATGAAGGACTTTACCGGGCGTACGCTGAAGGTTAAAGAGATTGCAATGGCCGATTTTATGAAGGAGAACTTCTACCGGCCTATCATAGAGGCCGCGACCAAGTACGGAGGTACCGGTGGTATCGGCGATAGCGCAGGTGGAATACGGCTTGTATCCCTTCCAGGGGATGCGGCCCTGTTCTCCGGAAATATAACTCATCTCGTCTCGCTTGCTCGTGACGTACAAGAGATCGTACGCTCTTACAGAGACGCCCTGCTTAAAAGGCTACCTCCAAAGAAAGGCGAGTTGCTGCTCGAAGGCGTCAATGCCAGCTTTACCGCCAAACGTGAGGAGTTAAAGCGAAAGAGAAAGGATATAGAGCATAGGCTCGCTGCTGGCGATGACGTCATAAAAGGCACGCTCCTTGCTCTTTCAAAGGAAGAACGAGTACTTGAAGAGATCTACCGGGATGAACTGGAGTCGGCCATAGGGCGTGAGCTGGAGGCAGGGGTCTTTATAACTTACGGCGTTAAGGCCGAGGATATGGTCCTTAAAGGTAAAAAATACTTTGGCGAGGTTATACGGGTTACCATCGGCGAGAAGATAAACGAAGCCTCCCGTGGTACGGATCGTGACGGCAGGGTCAGGGTAAGGCTAGAGATGATGCTTGGCGCAGAGCGTGACAGGCGTGGCGAGCCTTCGCTTAAATATCCATTTGATCTTTATATCGATAGAGTCTATTCGCTGCGAATACCCCCGGAGATAGATGCAGAGATGGATCAACTAATAGCCGGCAGATTGGAGAGGGGGCTTGAGGCAGAGGCTCTATCAGAGCATCTGAAACGACTTTCAAAGGTCGTCGAGAAGGCATGCTATAATGACCTCTCTAAGCTTAACGCAGGTGCGTCGCCGAGTACCCTTGAGTCTCTCAGCACCGCAGTTTCTATCTATAACAAAGGCCAGGCAATGAGCTTTGAGGCCCTTAAGGCCTATATAGCCGAGAATAAATCCAGGCGTTTTTTCTTTAAAAAGACCGTTCGCGTATCAAGGCTCAATGAGAAAATCCAGAGAAAGTTCTTCTTTCCTTTCCAGAAGATCGAGATCGTAGTCGGATACGAAAAGAACATGGAGGGTGAGTTCGTTGAGTACTTTATAAGGAGCGGAGAGATAACCTTCAAAGGCTTTGAATCAAAGGCCCCTACCATAGTCTATGAAATACTCGGTAAAGCAACACTCTTCTTTAAGGCTATCACCGAGTATCACCTGCAAGACTGGATGAAACAAGCAAAGAAGAAGTAGCCACCTGCGTGAGAGCTAAATCCATGAAATAGATAAGTGCCATGCATAATAAAGAATCATATTAATGAATTTGCTGTGCGCAGCACCACCTGCGGTGGGGCACCGGTTGCACCGGAGGCAAAGCGGCTTCGCCGCAGAGAACAAAACCATATTAATAAACTTTGCCGTGCGCAGCACCTACGTGAGAGCTAAAGCCCCTTTACGGCAGGGTCGCATCAAAGCAACAGATATCTATTTGGTCTCGCAAG
>CAZUFI010000048.1:0-2244 GCA_964618745.1 uncultured Thermodesulfobacteriota bacterium
GCTGCTGCACCGGCGAAGGCCGCTCAGGCAGAGGCAACTACACCTGATGCGAAGTCTGCGGTAAGCGAGTAGTCGTTGCAAGCGAGGGTTCTAAAGAGCAGGGTTAGATCAAGTCAATAAATTCTAGGCCTTATTGGCCTTTTATAAAGAATAGATAATGAATCGGAGGATTAAGTTTAGATGGTTATTACAGCAGAGCAGGTAAGGAGCCTCAGAGAGCAGACAGGGGCCGGGATTATGGATTGTAAAAACGCATTGGCAGAGAACGGTGCTGATCTGGAGAAGGCCCTTGTTTTTTTAAGAGAGAAAGGGCTTGCCTCGGCCAAGAAGAAGGCTGGCAGGGCTACCAGTGAAGGTCTCGTTACTTCATATATTCACGCAGGCGGAAAGGTCGGCGTTATGGTAGAGATAAACTGTGAGACGGATTTTGTCGCTAAGACCGATGACTTTCAGGCCTTTACAAAGGACGTAGCAATGCATATAGCGGCTGCCAACCCAAGCTACCTTACTAGAGACGAGGTTCCGACCGAGTGCATTGAAAAGGAGCAGGAGATACTTGCCAATCAGGCTAAGGAGTCGGGTAAGCCAGAGGCCGTAATAGAAAAGATTGTCGCCGGTAAGATGGAGAAGCACTTTAAAGATAACTGCTTGATGGAGCAGCTCTTTGTTAAGGATACGGATAAGAATATCGAAGGCCTTTTAAAGGAAGCTGTAGCCAAGCTTGGCGAAAATATTCAGATCAAGCGTTTTGCTCGTTTTGAGGTTGGGACAAGCGTAGAGGGATAGGTTTTTTATCGGTCTTTTTAAAGGGGGCTAAGGATTTGTCCTTACCCCCTATTTTTTTATCTTGTTCTTTTGATTAGCTCAATATAGATATATGTATTTAATGGTCTTGCCAGTTAACCTTTAACCTAAAGGGACTATCGATGGAACCCAGATTTAAGAGGATACTACTAAAACTCTCAGGCGAGGCCCTGATGGGCGAGCTTTCTTACGGAGTAGATCCGAAGATGCTTACGGCCATTTCAGCTGAGATCAAAGAGGCACTGGATGTTGGCGTGCAGGTCGCCATCGTGATAGGTGGCGGTAATATCTTTAGAGGGTTAGAGGCCAGTGCAAAGGGTATGGACAGGGCAAGTGCCGACTATGCCGGAATGCTCGCTACTGTTCTTAACTCACTTACCTTGCAGGATTCACTGGAGAAGGCCGGAGTATTTACCCGTGTTATAAGTGCTATAGAGATGAAGGAGTTAGCAGAGCCGTATATAAGGCGACGTGCTATCAGACATCTGGAGAAAGGTCGTGTCGTTATCTTTGCCGCCGGGACAGGCAATCCGTATTTTACAACCGATACCGCGGCATCTTTGCGAGCGATGGAGATGCATGCCGAGGTCATCATGAAGGCGACCAAGGTAGACGGCGTCTATGATTCGGATCCGATGAAGAACCCGGAAGCGGTAAAGTATGACGAACTGTCTTATCTTGAGGTACTTAGTAAAGAGCTTGGTGTTATGGATGCAACTGCGATCTCCCTTTGTAAGGACAATAATCTGCCTATAATCGTATTCAATATAAAAGAGCGTGGCAATCTTGCGCGTATACTCAATAACGAAAAGATCGGCACTATTGTAAAGTAGGGTCGGTTCGGAGGCGTAGAAGAGGGTCATGAGTGTATCGGAAGTTCTCAGTACTGCAAATATAAAGATGGATAAGGCTATTGATGCCTTTAAAGGCGAGCTGGTAAAACTTAGAACCGGCAGGGCCTCGGTATCTATGCTGGACCATATAACAATCGATTATTACGGTAATCCGACGCCTCTTAATCAGGTGGCGAACCTATCCGTGCCAGAGCCCAGAAGTATTACGGTACAGCCTTGGGATGTCTCGCAGATAGGTGATATCGAGCGAGCTATTATAGCCTCTGATCTGGGGTTGACCCCGGGCAACGACGGCAAACTGATACGTATTAATATCCCGATGCTTACCGAAGAACGGCGCAAAGAGCTGGTAAAGCTCTCCAAGAAGTACGGCGAAGACTGTAAGGTCGCTATCCGCAACTGTAGGCGTGACGCTAATGACGGGTTGAAGAAGCTTGAAAAGGATAAGGATATATCTCAGGACGACCAGAAGAAGGCCGAAAAACAGGTCCAGGATATAACAGATAAAGAGACGCTTAGTGTGGATAATATACTTGCTCAGAAGGAAAAAGAAATAATGGAGGTCTAGTCGACCTTAGGGGTCTAG
>CAZUFI010000048.1:2344-10574 GCA_964618745.1 uncultured Thermodesulfobacteriota bacterium
GCTCACTTGTGAGTATAAGTATTAGGGGTTTATTATAGATTGTTCTGCTTTTTTACTTCGTACCTACCGCTTAATCTCTGGCGACCATAAAGTCTATTTGGAGGCATCTTCTGAAGAGAATTCTTAGCGGCTTGGTTCTTATACCAATCGTAATCATACTGGTGCTCAGCACTACGCAGTTCTGGATCTCGCTGGTTATAGCCGTAGTGGCCTTTATCGGGGCACGCGAGTTGCTTGCTATGGTCTCTAATCGTAGCGGTGGCGATGGCTCGGATGAGGGTGGATGGAGGTTTCTGGGTGCTTTGCCAGCAGCTGTGCTGCCGGTCTTTGTTTATTTCAGTGGTTTTCAGATTATATTGCCGTACCTGACCCTGACGGTCTTTGTCTGTATAGTCCTGAGGCTGCGTTTTGGTCGTGACCTTACCGGGTCTTTTAATTGGCTGCTTGGTGTGCTACTTAGTGTCTTTTATCTGGCGATCCCTTTAACGGCATTTGTCGGTATCAAGAGTTTTGAGGGGGGCGGTTACTGGATATTATTTGTCCTGGTTATCGTATGGGCCAATGATACTTTTGCTTATTACTCAGGCAGGTTGATTGGCTCGACCAAGCTTTCACCTGTGATAAGTCCTAATAAGACCTACGAAGGTGCGGTCGGCGGCCTTGTCGGCGGCGTGGTGATAGCCTTCCTTTATAATCATTTCCTCTCGATGGGGCTTGGTATCTTTGAGCTTATTATTCTGGCTATTATCCTTGGGGTTATAGGGATTATCGGGGATCTGGCCGAGTCGCTTATAAAACGCGCAACCGGCGTTAAGGACTCGGGTAATCTTATTCCAGGCCACGGGGGGCTGCTAGACAGGATCGATAGTCTTATCTTTACCATTCCGGTAATCTATTATTATCTTCTCTGGCAGGGGGTGGCAGCAAGTGGCTAAAAAGGCACTAGCAGTACTTGGCTCGACCGGGTCTATCGGGCAGAGCACCCTTGATGTCGTGCGTATTAACTCTGGTGTTTTTAGGGTCGTAACGCTCGCGGCGGGGACTAATATAGTTCTGCTTAAGAGGCAGATCAGAGAGTTTAAGCCACGCTTTGTATCGGTTAAGAATGAGGCGGCCTGCCTGCGGTTAAGAAAAGAATTTGCTGATGATAAGATTGAATTTGGTTTCGGCCCTGAGGGTGCTGTAAGGGCCGCGTCCTTTCGTGGGGTCGATATAGTCGTCTCGGCTATAGTCGGTGCTGCTGGTTTCCTGCCGACGCTCGCCGCTATTAAGGCCGGGCGCAAGATAGCACTTGCCAATAAAGAATCGCTTGTTATTGGTGGCTCTCTGGTAATGCAGGCCGCTCGAAAAAATGGTGTCAGTATCTTACCTGTTGATAGCGAGCATTCGGCGATATTTCAGGCTATGAAGGGCCATCGTAAAAACGAACTTAAGCGGGTGATACTTACGGCCTCGGGTGGCCCATTTGTGAATACCCCGATAGAAGAGCTTGCAAACGTAACGCCGGAGCGTGCCTTGAAGCATCCGACCTGGACGATGGGACGGCGTATTACGATAGATTCCGCTACCCTTATGAATAAGGGGTTTGAGGTTATAGAGGCCTGTGCTTTGTTTAATCTGCCGCCCTCGAAGGTCTCTGTCTGTATACATCCGCAGAGCATTGTGCATTCCATAGTAGAGTTTAAAGATGGCTCAATGATCTCTCAGATGGGCCCGTCTGATATGAAGGGGCCTATATCTTACGCACTGGCCTATCCCGGTAGGATAAATTCGGGGATAGAGCCCTTTGAGCTTGCAGGCAAGACGCTAGAGTTTATAGAGCCTGATCTTAGGAAGTTTCCTTGCCTGACCCTTGCCTATAAGGTCGCGGCACTTGGCGGTACTTACCCTGCGGTCCTGAACGCCGCCGATGAGGTTGCGGTAGATTTTTTCCTCAAAGGTATGATAAAATATACAGATATATACGAGGTGATCGATACGGTTCTTGACGGTCATAGTTCGGTCGCTGCCGGTTCGGTCGAGGTGATACTGGAAGCGGATCGATGGGCCAGGGTGTTGGCCAGACGTATCGCAAAGAAAAAAAATTAGTCTTAAGGTTTTAATAGGGGTTTAGGTTTATGATAACAACAGTAGTGTCTTTTTTATTGGTTTTAGGGGTTCTGATATTTATCCACGAGCTCGGCCACTTTGCGGTGGCAAAGTATGCGGGCGTTGGCGTAGAGAAGTTTTCGTTGGGTTTTGGCCCAAGGCTCTTAAAGTATAAATACGGCGAGACCGAGTACTGCATCTCGATTATACCATTTGGCGGTTTTGTCAAGATGGTAGGTGAGGGGCGTGATGAAGATGTAAGCGAGGCCGATAAAAAGAAGTCTTTTACGCATAAACCGCTATTGGCTAGAGCTGCAATTGTTGCCGCCGGTGCTACTATGAACCTGCTGCTTGCAGCGATTCTTTTTCCTGTTATATTTATGATAGGTGTAGAGGTTCCCGCTTATATGGATAAAGTCCCTGTGGTCGGCTATGTTGTTGAGGGCGAGGCCGGAGAGCGGGCCGGGCTTATGCAGGGCGATATTATTAAGTCGATAGACGGAAATGTGGTTACTACGTGGGAGAAGATGTATAAGTCTATAGCCCTTAACCCTGAAAAGACTATAGATCTAAGTGTCTTGCGTGGTGATAAAAATTTAAGTCTAGTCTTTACCCCGGAGGCATCCCGGGAGCTTGGGATAGGGGTCGGTGGTTTTTATCCGCCTATGAGGGCGCGTGTCGGGGCCGTAAGTGCTGGTTCACCGGCTGAGAAGGCCGGGTTGCAGGTCGGCGATATTATCTCAAAGGTCGATGGTAAAGAGATTGAGCACTGGACCAAGCTTCAGGATCTTGTGAGCGGCAGTGACGGCGAGCGCATATTTACGATCTTGCGCGATGGTACTGCCATTGATGTGGCGATAGTACCTGCCTATAACGAAGAGGCGAAGAGTTATCTGGTCGGTATAGCGCAGATCGAGGAGATGGTCTTAAAGAAATACGGCGTCATCGAGTCCATAAAGCTTGGTACGCATAAGGCCGTAGAGCTTACAGCACTGCTCTTTAAGGTGCTTGGCAGGCTCGTTGCCGGCGATTTGTCGATGAAAAGTCTGGGTGGCCCGATAATGATAGCGCAGGTAGCAGGACAGGCCGCGTCATCCGGGGTTACCGAGATACTATCTTTGCTCGCTTTTCTGAGCCTTCAACTCGGAATTATCAATCTTTTCCCCATACCCGTCCTTGATGGTGGGCACTTATTTTTCTGCGGTATCGAGGCGATACGCGGTAAACCACTAAGCGAGAGGATTCAGGGGCTGGCGCAGTATGCCGGTATGGTCCTCTTGATAGCCTTGATGGTCTTTGTTACGTGGAACGACCTGTGGCGTATCTTTGGTTCGAGCTTTGGTTGACGATGTTATAGCTTCTGATGTCCTGCATTTTTCTGGGGGCGTCTCGGTCTGACAACCCTTGAATAAAAAAGTTGTTTAGGTAGGCGAGACTTTTACCTTTCAGGTAAAAGTCTCGTGGCCATACCTTGGAAGATCTCTTATGAGTGAAGAATCAGATTATCTTGATATGCTCTTGTCAGGCGAAGAGTTGCCTGCTCAGAGGATACTGGCGATTGATACCTCCTCGACCTCAGGCTCTGTAGCCCTTGTAGAGGGCGGCACTGTTATCTCCGAGTTGAAGATTGCCCGAGCCGGTACGCACTCAGAGCGGCTAATGCCTGCGATAGAGGTCTTTTTAAAGGACTGCGGGCTGGGTGTCTCTGAGATAGATCTTTTTGCCGTCGGCAGTGGGCCGGGTTCTTTTACAGGGCTTCGTGTGGGGGTTAGTACCTTAAAGGGGTTGGCTTGGGCGGTGTCTCGCCCTGTCATCGGTGTCTCTACCTTGCAAGCCCTTGCCATGAATATAAAAGAGCAGGACGCACTTATATGTCCTGTCCTTGACGCACGGAAGGGCCAGGTCTATAGTGCGCTCTTTATGCTGAGTTGCGGAGAGCTTGAGCGTGTCATGGAGGATGCTGCGCAGTGTCCGGAAGAGGTGCTGGAGGTCTTGACCGATACAGGGCTTGTTAACGAGTCCATGCCGCTTATCTTTCTCGGTCATGGCTTGACGGTCTATGGTGATTTGATAAAGTCCGAGATCGGTCAACCTGTATTTGCGCCGGAAGAATTATGGGATGTAAGTGCTGGTAATATCGGGCTTATTGCTGGCGATAGTCCCGACGAGGTAATAGCCCCCGCAGAACTCTTACCTACCTACCGCAGGGCCTCTGAGGCCGAGTTTAAAAGAAATTAAAGATAAAAAAATAAGGCTTCTATCCGTTGCTCTGGCTTAGTCTATAGTCTGGTTGACTTTTCTTGGCCTATGGGGTAAAATTTAGACTTGATATAGGTGTTAAATTTCCAAGTAGGAGGGCTCTTTTATGGACAAGAACAGTAGCCGTGTACCAGAGGAGATATTAATGCACAACAGGGAGCTGAGGCAGGCGTCCTTGGCACATGACGAGTTTGACGAGAAGGCAGCAAGGTTGGAGAAGCAGGTCACGCTTAGCGAGACTGAAAGTATAGAGCTTAAGAAGATCAAAAAGAAAAAATTAGCGATGAAGGATAAGATGGAGAGTATAATCAGCTCAGAGGGCTGATCTTCCATATATAAAACAGACATGCGTAGCGATAGAGTTAAGAAAGGGGCTAATAGAGTTCCCCAAAGGGCATTACTTTATGCTACGGGCGTGCCCCGTAGCGAGATGAAGGCCCCTTTTATAGGGATTGCGACGAGCTTTACAGATCTTATACCCGGTCATATCGGTATGAGGGATCTGGAGAGGTTTATCGAGAAGGGTGTGCACACCGGCGGTGGGTACCCCTTTCTCTTTGGCGTTCCAGGTATCTGTGACGGTATCTCGATGGGGCACAGGGGTATGCACTACTCCTTGCCCTCGCGCGAGCTGATAGCCGATCTGGTTGAGAGCGTTACCGAGGCCCATGCCTTGGACGGTCTGGTGCTTCTTACAAACTGCGATAAGATTACCCCTGGTATGCTTATGGCGGCGGCGCGTCTTAATGTGCCGACCGTAGTCGTCACGGCAGGGCCGATGATGACCGGGCGATATAAGGGGGCTCGTACTTCTTTTATACGTAATACGTTCGAAGCGATGGGCCGCTTTAGCGAGGGTAAGATTACCAAGGACGAGCTTGAAAAGTGCGAGCTTGGAGCTTGCCCTGGTGCGGGTAGTTGTCAGGGCCTTTATACGGCCAATACAATGAGCTCGCTGACCGAGGCCATGGGGATGAGCCTTCCCGGTTGTGGCACTGCACCGGCGGTCACCAGTGAGAAAAGACGTATAGCCTTTGATAGCGGCGTGAGGATAGTCGAACTCGTTCGTAAAGATATAAAACCTCTGGATATCATGACAAAGAATGCATTTGAAAATGCAGTCCAGGTCGATCTCGCCCTTGGCGGATCTTCCAATACGGTGCTGCATCTTCTGGCTATTGCGC
Organism: uncultured Thermodesulfobacteriota bacterium; assembly: GCA_964618745.1. Classification (GTDB taxonomy): domain Bacteria; phylum Desulfobacterota; class GWC2-55-46; order GWC2-55-46; family DRQE01; genus JAJRSM01. Next base: position 7,876 of record CAZUFI010000048.1, read on the forward strand.
ACGAAGCTGGTGTTGATCTTCCGCTTGATACCTTTGACAGGCTTGCTCGTACTACGCCGCATCTGGCGTCTTTAGAGCCGGTCGGCAATTATTATATGGAAGACCTGCACTGGGCAGGCGGCATACCTGCCGTAATGAGCAGGATAAAGAGCGGGATAAAGAATAATATAACGGTCTCGGGCCATAAGGTTAAAAAGCTTATTGAGGCAGTTGATTTTATAGATGATGACGTAATAAGGACTCGCAAGCAGGCCCATCATAAAGAGGGCGGGATTGCGATCCTTAAAGGCAATATCGCTCCGACCGGTGCTGTCATTAAACAGTCCGGCGTTAGCGAGAAGATGATGCGTTTTACTGGTAAGGCTCGCGTCTTTGACTCGGAAGATAAGGCCATGCGTGCTATTCAGGGTAAGGCCGGGCGTAGAGTCAAGGCCGGCGATTTTGTCGTTATCAGGTACGAGGGCCCCAAAGGCGGCCCGGGAATGCGCGAGATGCTCGCACCGACGGCAGCCATTATGGGTCAGGGCCTTGGTGACTCTGTAGCACTCTTGACCGATGGTCGTTTCTCCGGCGGTACACGCGGGCCGTGCATTGGGCACGTCTCGCCAGAGGCGATGGAGGGCGGCGTTATAGCCCTTATCAAAGACGGCGATATTATCGAGCTCGATGTGAAGAAAAGAAAGCTGGAGCTTAAGGTCACGGCTACTGAGCTTAAGAAGAGAAAGGCAAAGTGGAAGGCCCCTAAACCGAAGATAACCACCGGGTGGTTATCAAGGTATGCAAAGGTCGTAACTTCGGCTGATACCGGGGCTGTGCTTAAGGCCTAGAGCGGCGATTGAGTATGGTTTTTTGTTGTCATTGCGAGGAGCAGCACCACTGGCCGTAGTGGCGGGGCTTGAAGCGACGAAGCAATCTTGTTTTGTATTTTTAGTTTTTTCACACAGATGACTTTGGCGGGCGTAGCCACCTTATAAAAAAAGATGTTTAACCACCGGGATAAAGAAGACTGACTATGAAAAAGAGCGGCGCGGAAATATTTTTGGAATGCCTTAAAAAAGAAAAGGTAGATACTATATTCGGTTATCCGGGCGGAGCAGTCTTGCCGATCTACGATGTCCTTTATAAGGCCGATATGAGGCATATCCTTGTTCGTCACGAACAGGGTGCGGTCCACATGGCTGATGGCTACGCAAGGGCCACGGGCAGGCCCGGCGTAGTGCTTGTAACCTCAGGCCCGGGTGCTACCAATACGGTAACAGGGCTCGCAACGGCCTATTCGGACTCGATACCGATGGTCGTCTTTACCGGTCAGGTCCCTACGGCACTTATCGGCAACGATGCCTTTCAGGAGGCCGATATAGTTGGTATTACAAGGCCTTGCACAAAGCATAACTATCTGGTCAAAGACGTTAAGGACTTGGCCAGAATCGTAAAAGAGGCCTTTTATATCGCCACGACCGGCAGACCCGGCCCTGTGCTTATAGATCTGCCAAAGGACGTGCAGGTCGCTGTAACCGAGTTTAGCTATCCTGATAAAGTTGATATACCGAGTTATCAGCCAAACCTTAAGGGGCATTCAGGGCAGATAAAGAAGGCCTTGAAGCTGATACTGGCCTCTGAAAGGCCGGTAATATACGCAGGCGGCGGTGTTATAAGCTCTAATGCTGCGACCGAGCTTACGACCTTTGTCAGAAAGCTCGGTATACCTGTTACCAATACCCTGATGGGGCTTGGCGGCTTTCCAGGTAACGACCCGCTCTTTATGGGAATGCTCGGGATGCACGGGACCTATGCAGCAAATATGGCGATGACCAATACCGATTGTTTGATTGCTATTGGTTCGCGCTTTGATGATAGGGTCACGGGTAAGATAGACGAGTTCGTGCCGTATGCAAAGATCATTCATCTGGATGTCGATCCGACATCTATTAGTAAGAACGTCGCCGTTGATATCCCGATAGTAGGTGATATTAAGAATGTCCTGAAGGTAATGCTAAAGGAATTGACGGGTGCTGCAAAGTTCAAGCGCAGCATCAAGGCGTGGCGCACCGAGATCGACGGTTGGTCGGCGGCACATACGCTCTCAGCCAAGCAGGATAAAAAGAAGAAGATCAGGCCTCAGTATGTCGTTGATAGGCTCTATGCTCTTACCAACGGAGATGCAATTATCTCGACCGAGGTCGGGCAGAACCAGATGTGGAGTGCGCAGTTCTATAAATATAAAGAGCCCAGGACCTTCCTTACCAGCGGAGGACTTGGGACGATGGGGTATGGCCTTCCGGCGGCGATTGGCGCGCAGGTGGCATTCCCGGATAAGACGGTCATTGATATCGCCGGAGACGGCTCGATACAGATGAATATTCAGGAGCTTGCAACAGCGGTTGAGCAGAAGCTGCCGGTTAAGATAGCTATACTAAATAATCGCTTCCTCGGTATGGTCAGGCAGTGGCAGGAGCTTTTCTATGATAAGCGGTATTCATCGACCTGCATAGGGAATATTCCGGACTTTGTTAAGCTTATAGAGGCTTACGGCGGTGTCGGGCTACGTGCCAAGACCCCTGATGAGGTAGATACGGTTATAAAGAAGGCACTAACAATAACAGACAGGCCTGTGCTGATGGACTTTGTTGTGGACGCAACAGAAGACGTCTATCCGATGGTTCCTGCGGGGCAGCCCTTAAATAAGATGCTTCTCGTAT
>CAZUFI010000049.1:0-3477 GCA_964618745.1 uncultured Thermodesulfobacteriota bacterium
ATAAGAACCTATAACTTTCCGCAAAATAGAGTAACGGATCATCGCATAGGGCTTACGCTGCATAAACTGGGAGAGATAATGGAAGGCGACCTCACCGAACTTACCGAGAGCCTGAATACGTACTTCCAGACCGAGCAGCTTAAGCACCTGAATCAAGGCGAAGAATAAACCAGAGCCTAGGCCTGACCCCATGAGCTTTGCTCTAAAACGGCCTGCTTTAAAGAGAGATAAATGGATAAACTTATAATAGAGGGCGGCAATAGATTAATCGGCACGACGCACGCAAGCGGAGCCAAGAATGCAGTACTGCCGCTAATGGCAGCGACACTGCTTGCCCCGGGCGAGCATACGCTAACAAATGTCCCCGACCTTAAAGATATCGAGACCTTTAAAAAGCTTCTGAAGTTTATGGGCTGCAAGGTCAGGACGAATAAAAAGAAAAAAACCGTTGTAATCGACTCAACTAATATCAAGAAGTTTGAAGCACCGTATGAACTCGTAAAGACGATGCGTGCATCGATCTTGGTGCTCGGCCCTCTGGTCGCCCGTTTTAAAAAAGCCAGAGTCAGCCTGCCCGGAGGCTGCGCCATAGGGGCTCGCCCCGTCAATCTGCACCTGATGGGGCTTAAGCAGATGGGAGCAGAAATCAATATCGAGCACGGCTATATCGATGTATCTGCCGAGAAACTGCACGGTGCTCAGATCCACTTTGACCAGCCTACGGTAACAGGGACAGAGAACCTGATGCTGGCTGCTGTCTATGCCGACGGCACTACCACACTTGAAAATGCCGCTATGGAGCCGGAGATCGTAGAGCTTGCCAAAGCTCTGGAGAAGATGGGAGCAAAGGTCACGGGCGCGGGCACAGACACCATTAAGATCACCGGAAACGGCGAACTAAAGACCTTTAAGCACGAGGTAATATCTGATAGGATAGAGGCCGGAACTTTGATGATAGCCTCTGCGATTACCAGGGGTAACGTCCTTATAGAGGACTGCCCGACCGAACACCTAGCCCCTCTCATAGCCAAGCTTAGAGAGGCCGGCACTATAATAAAAGAAGAAGAAGGCGGCACTCGCGTAATCGGTGACTGGCCTGTTCTGAGCACCGATATAAAGACCCACCCTCACCCGGGTTTCCCGACCGATATGCAGGCGCAGATGATGACGATGATGTGTGTTGCAAACGGGCTGAGCGTTATAACAGAGAATATCTTTGAGAATAGATATATGCACGTAGCCGAGCTAAAACGGATGGGCGCGAAGATAAAGATAGACGGCCGGAACGCCATTGTTAAAGGCGTTGGCCGCTTAAGCGGAGCGCAGCTGATGGCAACGGATCTAAGGGCCAGCGCATCATTGGTGCTGGCAGGGCTCGTGGCAGATGGTCGTACCGAGATCTCTCGCATCTACCATCTGGACCGAGGCTACGAAAGACTGGAAGAAAAACTAAAGGCGCTTGGCGCAGATATAAAGAGGGTCAAGACCAGTGAAAAGTTCTGAGAATATAAAAGACGACAGGCTACTTACTATAGCGTTGCCAAAAGGGCGCATAATGAAGGAGACGCTTAAGCTCCTTGAACGCGCCGGAATCGACACAAGCTTTGTCAGCAGCACCGACCGAAGGCTTATCTTTGAAGATCCGAAGGAAGGTCTGCGCTTTATGATCGTCAGAGGCCAGGACGTACCGACCTATGTCGAGTACGGTGCAGCCGATCTGGGGGTCGCAGGAAAGGACATCCTTGTAGAGCAGGCACGCGATCTTTACGAGCCGCTTAATCTTGGCATCGGCGCATGCCGCATGGTCGTAGCCGAACCGGCAGAGCTTAAAGAGGTCGATAACCCGAGCCTCTGGACGCATATCAGGGTCGCTACAAAATACCCGGAGATAACGACAAAGCATTTTTTAAGCAAAGGCATTCAGGTCGAGATAATAAAGCTCTACGGCTCTATTGAGCTCGCCCCGCTTCTGGGACTTTCAGAGAGGATAGTCGATCTGGTAGAGACCGGCGAGACCCTAAAGAGTAACGGCCTTGTTGAGGTAGATACGATAATGGAGATCACATCGGCGATGGTCTGTAACCGGGCGAGCCTTAAGACCAGACCACGCAGAATAAAAGAATTCTTGGAAAGGCTTTCAGCCGTAATATAGAAACAAAGGCAATACTAAAGAATTGCAGATACTAAACTCACAGGACAAGGGCTTTAAAAAAGCCATTAACCAGATACTCTCCAGAAGTGGCGTTGCCCCGGAAGGTGTCGAGGATACCGTACGCGCAGTAATCGAGCGGGTCAGAACAGACGGCGACCGCGCGCTCGTTGAATATACCAATGCCTTTGACAAAGTAGAGGTAAAGGGCCGCATCCGCGTAACAGAGGCCGATATCAATAAGGCCTTTGATAAGATATCAAAGGCCGATATTAAGTTATTAGAACTCTCGGCAGAACGTATCGAGGCCTTTCACAGCCATCAGAAAAAAGAATCTTGGTCGTATTTTGAGGACGGAGTAAGGCTTGGCCAACGCGCCACCCCTCTTGACCGTGCAGGCATCTACGTACCGGGCGGTAAGGCGGCTTACCCGTCTACCGTGTTAATGAATGCAATACCTGCCAAGGTCGCAGGGGTCGGCGAGATAGTAATGACGACCCCACCGTCACGCCAGAAAAATAAAAACGCATTAGATATAAACCCGTATGTCTTGGCCTCGGCAAAGATTGCCGGAGTAGACAAGATCTACCGCCTCGGCGGTGCTCAGGCAGTAGCCGCTATGGCATACGGGACCCGCAGCGTCCCAAAGGTAGATAAGATCGTCGGCCCGGGAAATATCTACGTAGCTACGGCAAAGCGTATGGTCTTTGGCAAAGTAGATATTGATATGATCGCAGGGCCGAGCGAAATACTTGTTATCAGTGACGGCACGGGCGAGGCCTCGTGGATTGCAACAGATCTTTTATCGCAGGCCGAGCACGACGAAATAGCATCGGCAATATTAATTACCACATCTGATAAGATGGCAAAGGCCGTTGAAAAAGAAGTCTACGCGCAACTTGAAGGACTAAAGAGAAAGACGATAGCCAGGGCCTCTATAGATAACTTTGGGATTATAATAGTTGTTAAGACACTCGCCGAGGCCGCTCGAATCAGCAACCGGATTGCCCCGGAGCATCTCGAACTATTTGTCGAAGAGCCGGATAAGCTTGCCAGAAAGATCCGGCACGCAGGTGCGATCTTTATGGGTCGCTATACGCCCGAGGCCATGGGTGATTATCTGGCTGGCCCAAACCACACGCTCCCGACAGGCGGCACGGCACGTTTTTCTTCACCGCTTGGCGTATACGACTTTATAAAGTTTTCGAGCATTATTGAATTTTCAGAGAAGAGTTTGAAGGTTCTCGGGCCGAAGGCCAGAAGATTTGCGACCATTGAAGGCCTTGAGGCCCATGCAAAGAGCATAGACCAGCGCATTAAGAAATAAA
>CAZUFI010000049.1:3577-5787 GCA_964618745.1 uncultured Thermodesulfobacteriota bacterium
GCGCAACCAATCTTAAAAGACAGGAGAGGTTATGGCAAAGGCACTGAGAAAAGCAACGATAAAGCGAAAGACGACCGAGACCGATATCAACCTCTCGCTCAAGATAGACGGCACCGGGAAAAGCAAGATAGATACCGGCATACCGTTCTTCGACCACATGCTTACGCTCTTTAGCCGTCACGGCCTCTTTGACCTCAGCCTAAAAGTCAAAGGCGATATCGAGATCGATTTTCACCATACAATAGAAGATACAGCCATAGTCCTTGGCGAGGCCTTTAAAAAGGCCCTTGGAGACAAGGCAGGCATCAGACGCTACGGCAGAGCAGACGTACCCATGGTAGATTCGCTGGCCTCGGTCGTCCTCGATATAAGCGGGCGGCCCTACCTTAGGATGACGGTCGCAAAGACCCTCTTTAAGAGTAAGGCTCGCAAAGAAGAGTTCGACGAACGCCTCACCGAAGAATTCATGCGGGCAATCTCCAATAACGCAGGGCTTGATCTACACATAGACCTGCCTTACGGCAAAGAGATCCATCACGCCATTGAGGCGATCTTCAAGGCCTTTGGACGCGCAATGCGCGTAGCCACCGAGCGCGACCCCAGAGTAAAGGGCGTTATGTCTACCAAAGGAACTCTATAACTCACCTATGACAAAAAAAATAGCGATAATTGACTATGATATGGGTAACCTCCTGAGCGTCAGTAAGGCTCTGGAAAAGGTCACGGCCAGCAGCGAGACAGAGGTCGTCATTACCAGAGACGCTCGCGTTATAGCCGATGCCTCACATATAGTCCTGCCCGGCGTCGGTGCCTTCAAAGAATGCATGCACAACCTTGAGCAATACGACTTGATCGATCCCATCAAAAAAGCAGTTAGCACCAGCGGCAAGCCATTTTTGGGGATATGTCTGGGAATGCAACTACTTTTTGAAAAGGGGGAAGAAGGCCTGGAAGACTGCGCAGACGGACAGCCGCACACAGGGCTTGGCCTGATAAAAGGCAGCGTCGTGGCCTTCCCAACCGATATGGAGCAGAATGGCGAACGCCTCAAGGTCCCGCAGATGGGCTGGAACAGCATTGATATCAAGAAAGATTCCCCTCTCCTGCGTGATACCCCTGGCGGATCTTTCTTCTATTTCGTACATACATATTACTGCGCACCGACCGAGGACGCAGTAACACTGACAAAGACCAATTACGGATTTGACTTTACCAGCTCAGTTGCGGTAGAAAATATAGTTGCCACTCAGTTCCACCCGGAGAAAAGCCAGAGGGTCGGGCTGCATATACTTAAGAACTTTACAGAGATGAGTTAAAAGGAGTTTTCCTTGATAATAATACCAGCTATAGATATAAAAGGCGGCAGATGTGTGCGCCTGCGGCAAGGACGGATGGAGGACGAGACCGTCTACTCGGAAGACCCGCTCGATGTTGCCAAGCGGTGGCAGGCGGCAGGGGCCGAGATCATACATCTGGTTGACCTCGATGCCGCGATAGAGGGCAGACTCGTTAACTTTGATACGATAAAAGAGATAGCCGAGTCCGTAACCGTCCCGGTCCAGATCGGCGGCGGAATAAGGGATACCGCAAGTGCAGAAAAATACCTGTCAATCAAGAACGTCGGTAGAGTCATCATAGGCACGGCAGCGCACTCAAACCCTGAGTTCGTCGCAGAGCTCTCGGCAAAGTACCCGGGCAGGGTCGCCGTAGGCGTCGATGCAAAGGACGGCTTTGTCGCTATTAAGGGTTGGGTCGAGATAACCGATACCGATGCCATCGAGCTTGCGAAGAGGCTTGAAAAGGCCGGTGCCAGTGCCGTTATCTATACTGATATCTCAAAGGACGGAATGCTTGAGGGCCCGAATTTTGAGGCGACCAAAAAACTCGCTGATTCGGTTAATATGCATGTCGTAGCCTCTGGCGGCGTATCAAAGCTACAGGACATAATAGACCTGAAAGATACAGGAGCAGGATCAGTGATAGTAGGTAAGGCCTTGTACTCCGGCAATATCGATCTTAAAGATGCGATAAAAAAAGTAAAAAACTAGGAAACTTGCTTGCCTTTTATATAGTTATTTGCAACGGCGCGAAGATACTTTACTGAAAGACCTTAAACCAACTAAAACGGGTTTCTTTATGTTTACCAAACGCATTATACCATGCCTTGATGTCAAAGACGGACGAGTCGTCAAGGGCGTAAGCTTTGTCGA
>CAZUFI010000049.1:5887-10399 GCA_964618745.1 uncultured Thermodesulfobacteriota bacterium
TCTATAAATACCTCTGCCATAGAAAATCCCGAGTTTATCAGACAAGCCGCCCTTAAGTTCGGTAGCCAGTGCATAGTCGTCGCAATCGACGCAAAGCAAAAGACCGAATCAAGCTGGGAGGTCTACACTCACGGCGGCAGAAAACCAAGAGGCCTCGATGCCGTAGAGTGGGCAAAGCGCGTAACAGAGCTTGGCGCAGGAGAGATACTTCTGACAAGTATGGATCAGGACGGACAAAAAGACGGCTATGACCTAGGGCTTACCAAGGCCGTCTCTACCAGCATCACCGTCCCTGTAATAGCATCTGGCGGGGCAGGCACACTGGAGCACCTGAAACTTGCATTTACCCAAGCGCATGCCGACGCAGTCCTTGCGGCATCTATCTTCCACTTCGGTGAGTTTACGATAGCCGAGACAAAGTCTTACCTTAAAGGAGCCGGTATAAATATACGACCATGCCAACTCCAGTAAAGAAAAAACCGCTCTTCCTAAAGTGCATCATAGTCCACCGCTTCAGCGCAGGTACGCTTGAGCTCGTCCTCGGTTTCTGGATACTTAAATACCTGGATAAAAACATAGACGATCTTGTAATAAAGATATTTGAGTTTGTAGGACTCAGCCTATCAAACTCGTACGTCCAATATCTGGTCGAGCAGGCAAGCCAGCTTGGCAATACGACAATAATCGCAGTCTCAATATTTCTCTTCTCTTCAACTATATTATCTTATACTGAGGGGTATGGTCTGCTAATGCGCAGGAGCTGGGGCGAGTGGTGCTCGGTCATATCTACCGCTTCCTTTATACCATTTGAAATATATATAATGATGCTTGGCGGTATAACACCTCTTAAGATCGTGGTGCTAATATTTAACCTGCTGGTAATCTGGTATCTGATAAGCCATAAAGAGCTCTTTAGTAAAAAGAAAAAGCGCATCAAATACGACGACTGCTGCTTCTAGCCAGTTTTTTTCAAAAGACTTCCCACTACGAACTCTCAATAAATAAAAGGCCCGGGTCTTCTACGTAGCTAATAAACCTGCTCATAAAGCTCGCTGCCTCTCTACCGTCCACAACCCTATGGTCAAAGGTAAAAGATATCGGCAGGATGCGTCTGGGGACGACCTCGCCATCAACGACCCATGGCTTCAGTTTGATCTTACCAGTACCGAGTATCGCGACATCAGGATGATTGATGATCGGCGTTGCATAGACACCGCCAAAACTTCCGTAGTTTGTAATGGTAAAAGAACTGCCTTTTAGTTCTTCCAGTTTTATCTTACGTTCACGGGCCTTGATGCCTAGTTCCTGAACCTCCTGCGCGAGATCAAGGATTGTTTTCTTATCGACATCCTTAACGACCGAGACCATTAGACCATCGGGCGTATCAACGGCTATGCCAATGTTGTAATATTTTTTAACTATTATCTCGACGCGGTCTTCGTCAACGCTTGCGTTCAGATGCGGATGATCACGCAGAGCATGCTGCGCGGCCTTAATAAAAAACGGCATAAAGGTCAGATGGACGCCACGCTCCTTAGCAACGCCTTTCTCTCGTTTGCGCAGATCCCAGAGACGCGTCATATCGGCCTCGTCCATGCCGGTTACGACTGCCGTGTTCTTTGTCGCGGCAATAAGATTTCGTGCAATCGCTCGCCTCACACCACGTATCTGAATCCGCTCTACCGGGCCGTATTTATCGTCACTTACAACCGTCTCCTCCCTACCCTCGGCTGCACCGCGTACGTCCTTCTCAGTAAGACGTCCTCCCGGACCTGTCGCATCGACTCGTCCTAGATCAACGCCAAGCTTTTTCGCAAGGGCACGTACCAACGGGGTAGCCAGAAACTCTTCGGTCGTCGGCAACGAGCCGACAACAGAGGCGGCCTCTTCGTCGTCATCTACTTTAACAGGCACAACCTCGGCCTTTGAAGAATCTCCAACCTCAGGGTCAGGCTTCTTCTCACAAACAGCCTCGCCAAGCTCGATTGTAATAAGGGTCGAGCCGACATCGATGATCTCACCCACAGAGCAGTTAAGCTTTAAGACCGTCCCTGTCTTTGGCGTTGGGACTTCTACGATTGCCTTATCGGTCTCGACATCGACAATGACCTGATGCTCCTCGACCGAGTCACCTTCTTTAACGTGCCACTTGACGATCTCACCCTCGGCAATACCTTCGCCAAGATCAGGAAGCTTAAACTCAAAGGCCATGGATTATCTCCTGCGTATTTTAATTTTAGGTGGTATAAAATAAAGTTAAGAGCTAACCAGACTATTATTACCAGAATAAAAATAGAACCTGCCGCTTAGGTCTTGATGGTGACAGATAAAGCAACCGACCTCGATTTAAAACTCCATTACCTTCTTATAGGTCCTTGCGATCCTCTCGACCGACGGCATATAGTGCTCCTCAAGAAGGGCCATCGGCACGACGGCATCAGGGCCTGTGCACCGCAAGACAGGTGCCTTTAGATGCAGTATCGAGTGCTCTCCGATAAAGGCCGAGATCTCAGCACCGAGGCCGCAAAAACCAGTTGCCTCATGTACGATAACTACGCGACCTGTCTTTTTAACAGAATTAAGAATGGTATCTTCATCAAACGGCTTTAGGGTAAGCAGATCAATTACCTCTGCGTCGTAACCTTCGGTCGCCTCCAGTGCCTTATGAAGCATAGAGCCCCACGCAATGACGGTCAGTCCTTTGCCCTCTTGAATTATCTCGGCCTTGCAAAGCGGGACCGTATAGGGTTCTTCCGGGACATGCGCCTTAAGGCCGCGGTACAGCCTCGCCGGCTCCATAAAAAGGACCGGGTCCGGGTCGGCAACGGCTGCGGCCAGAAGCCCCTTCGCATTATAAGGGCTTGACGGCACAACGACCTTAAGCCCCGGCATATGGCAGAATATCGCCTCGGTCGAGTCCGAGTGAAGCTCCGGCCCTTTTATGCCAAGGCCGTACGGAGTCCTGATAACCATATTGCAGGTAAAACGCCCGCGCGAACGTGAGCGGGTTCGGGTGATATGCGAAAAGACCTGCTCGATGGCCTCATAAATAAAGGCCAAAAACTGGATCTCGACGATTGGCTTAAGGCCATAGACGCTCATACCAAAGGCCGTACCAATAATGCCAAGCTCTGCCAGCGGCGTATCAATGACCCTTTCTTTACCGTACTTTGCCAGCAACCCGTCGGTAACCCTGAAGACACCGCCGTCCTGGCCGATATCCTCGCCCATCAGCAGGACGTCTTCGTCCGCTGCGAGCTGTTCGTCAAGGGCCATATTAATGGCCTTGACCATAGTAACCTTCTTTTTTGAGACTACTTCAGCCATCCGTTCTCCTCAAGCTCACGAATCTGCCTCTGGGTCTGCTCGGCATTGGTATTAATTATAATTTCTTTTAATTCAGGAGGGGCTATCGCTTCGGCCTCTTTGATTGCCTTATCGATATCAGCACGGATTCCGGCTGAGACCTCTTTTTCGTAGCCCTCACTCCAGATGCCACGGCCTTTCATATAGATCCTAAAACGCTTCATGGGTTCACGCCCCATCCACTTTGCAAGCTCGGCCTCGTCACGATACCTCTTTGCATCATCTGCGGTCGTATGATTGCCGAGCCTATAGGTAATGCACTCAATGAGTGTCGGCCCACCTCCGGCCTTTGCCTTATCTAGCGCGTCCTTTGTCGCCTTATAGACGGCGAGCATATCATTGCCATCGACCTGAAGACCCTCAAAGCCATACGAAAAAGCCCGCTGCGCAATCGTCTCTCCGGCGCACTGCGCCGATCTTGGCAAGGAAATCGCCCACTGGTTATTCATACATATAAAGACAGCCGGAGCCTTATAGACCCCGGCCATATTTAGTGCTTCGTGAAAATCTCCGCGCGATGACGCGCCGTCACCAAAATAAGCTACGGCGGCCTCTTTGCGTTTTTTATACTTCATCGCCATCGCCGCCCCTGTCGCATGCGGAATATGCGAGCCGACAGGTACGCTCATTGGCATAACATTTATACCTTCCGGTATCTTCATTCCTCGCTCGTCACCAAGCCAGTACCGAAACAAATTTGTCGCGGGCAGCCCCATCAAGAGATATACGCCAGTCTCCCTGAATGACGGAAATAGCCAGTCGGCAGGCTCCATCGCCAGAGCAGATCCGGCCTGTGCGGCCTCCTGCCCGAAATAAGACGGATAGGTCCCGATACGACCTTCTCGCTGAAGACTCAAGGCCAGGTCATTATATATTCTAAGTTGTAAGAGGGCTTTAAAAAAGGCTTTCAGTTGGTCATCACTAAAGGCCGATCCCTCGGCAGGGTCGGTGGCATTACCCGACTCATCGAGGATCTGTAAGTGACGTACGTCAATGGTATTTATAGTCTTATAGGGCATACGTTAATGAGTTTAGCAGTCAATTACGGAAAGGTCAAGTGTGGCAAAAAGCAAATTCATAATCAAGAAAACCACTTCTATTGACAAGGCAGAGGCGTTATTATACCCTGCTTGGATGGATATTAAT
>CAZUFI010000050.1:0-4496 GCA_964618745.1 uncultured Thermodesulfobacteriota bacterium
AGATTAATTCAGAAGGGGTCGCACTTGTGCGGCCCCTTTTTTTGTTCTGTGGTTTTACATGTTAGCGAGAAATGTCTTTGATTTGCTGGCCGTAAGTGTAGTTACTGTTCAGTCAATGATGATTCTTTACTATGCGCAGCAAGGAGCTAGCTATTGCATTTTGCTCTCACGCAGTGAGCGCATGTGGGTGATTGTATACGGTAAAGAACTACGAAACTTGTCACCCTGAACTTGTTTCAGGGTCTGTAGTTATTAAAATTCAGAAGACAGAACAGATGCTGAAATAAATTCAGCATGACAAATCGGTTGTTGCTAGACTTATTGGTTGCACAGCCCACCCTACAAGTTAAGGCCCTGCGCTTTACTTAACCTACGAGAATTAATTATTATTCAATCAATGAGCTAGGTGGTTTTTTCGTAGGGCAACCCTTTAGGGTTGCGTCTTTTATGTGGTGTGCAGGGGCAAAGACCGCAAGGCTCAGGCCTTGCCCTACATGTAGAGTGTGTTTGGTGGAATTTTTGCAGTTAGAGTTACGATGGTTTTGGCTTCGGGGCGGGGACGCACCTAAGCATCAAGCTGTTTGTTTTGTAATAAGGTGTAAGGTAGTAATGAGGGGGGATTTCTAAAAAATCGTTGGGTTTCGCTACTGGGCTTTGCCCCTTCGCTCTACCCAACCTACAAGGATTAGTCAATATGATTCTGTCTTACGCAGAACAAGATTGCTTCGTCGCCTGCGGCTTCTCGCAATGACAATAAATGTATAATAGTGCTAACTTTCTTTATATTTGATATACAATATATATTAAGGGGTTATGGGGGGTGGTATGCTTATACTTTTTCAGGTTTTATATCTTTTAGCGTTGGTTGTCTGGGTCGGTGCGATTGTATTTTTTAGTTTTTGCGCCGCGCCGAGTATTTTTAAGGTTCTCGAACGTGAGAAGGCAGGGGAGGTCATAGGCGATATTTTCCCTAAATACTGGCTGCTGGGTTACGTCTGCGGGGTGGTTGGATCGTTGAGTCTGGTTCTTATAGGGATCAGTGGCGGAGGGTTTTACGCAGGGCGTTTTGTCTTGTTTGTTGCGATGACGGCCCTTGGTTTTTACTCGGGGCTGGTTGTTGGCAAGAAGGCGCGTGAGATAAAGGCTGATATGTATGCGGATAAAGACGACGGTGAAAAAGAAAGGCTCAGATCTGCATTTAAAAAAATACATGCAAAGAGCGCGATCCTTAATATGGTAATACTCGCTTTTGGTCTGGTTATTGTCTACCTGACGGCGATTACTTTATAGATGACAGTTCAGTGGCCTTGGTGTATAACTGTATTAATAAACTCAAGGAGGCTATTATGGATAGGACATACAAGAAGATAGAACTTGTCGGGATATCAGCGGAGAGTTTTGAACAGGCTATCCGTAATGCCATAGAAAAGGCCGCAGAGAGCTTGCATGGCCTGGCCTGGTTTGAGGTTGTTGAGCAGCGTGGCCATATTACAGACGGTAAGGTGGTAGAGTTTCAGGTCGTTCTTAAGGCCGCACTAAAGCTGGATTAAGGTCGGCTATAAATCGCCCTATTTTGCCAAGTATTGACAATACAAAATACAGGCTAACAAAGCGTTGGAGATACCCTGAAAACAATGGATGCCTTCTTTAAAGCAGAATCCGTAGCCGTAATCGGTGCTTCGCCAACTGTTGGTAAGCTCTCTTATATCATTATGGAGAGCATGCTGTGCTCTGGTTATGGCGGTGAGTTATACCCCGTAAATCCGCGATATAACGAGGTCCAGGGTAGAAAGTGTTACCCTGATATGGCCTCTATCGGCAAGCAGGTAGATCTGGCTGTTTTCGCTCTACCGGCCTCTGCGATAGCCGAGTCGTTAAAAGATGCCGCGCCCTTTATCAATGCCGCAATTATCGTAAGTGGCGGTTTTTCTGAGACAGGTGAGGACGGTAGGCGCGCGGAGCAGGAGCTGCTGGCAATAGCAGAGAAAGAGGGCGTGCGCATTATAGGGCCAAACTGTATTGGTATCTTTGATGCCATATCTAAAGTAGATACCTTTTTTATATCCAGAGACAGGGTTAAGCGGCCTGCAAAGGGGCGTATAGCTCTGCTTTCGCAGAGTGGTTCTTTTGCGCTTACGGCGATGGATGTCTTTGCGGCTGAAGGCATAGGGGTGACTCGTGTCGTAAGCTATGGTAATAAAATGGATGTTAATGAGGCCGACTGCCTAGACTATCTGGCTGAAGACGACGAGACCCGTGCCGTTGTAATCTATATAGAAGGGATAAATGACGGCAGGCGTTTTGTCGAGGCCGCAAAGAGGTGTGCTGCCAAAAAGACCGTTCTGGCCCTTAAGGTCGGTCGAGAGGGTGCTGGCAAAAAGGCCGCTGGCTCGCATACAGGGGCCGTGGCAGGTAGATATGAGATCTATAAGGCGGCCTTTAAAGAGGCCGGTATAATCGAGCTCTCCGGGTATGAGGATATTCTGGATGCTTGCAGGGTTCTGGATAAACTAAGCCCTGTTGACGGAAAGCGTGTAATGATTCTAACCGATGGCGGTGGGATGGGGGTTGGCATCGCTGATGCCTTGTCATACGCAGGGTTGGAGATTCCTGCGCTGGCGCAGGAAAAGGCAGCCGGGCTGAAAGAGATCTTCCCTGATTATTTTGCCGTTGCCAATCCGATGGATCTGACAGGGAGTGTGACTGATCAGTGGTTTGCCAAGGCACTGGACGTGGCTCTTGGCGGTGATGACTATGATATTGCGATAGTCGCCTCGCTCTGGGGTCCTCCTAACTTAACCGATGATCTCCCCCGGCTTCTGGGTGAGGTCGCCGATAAGCACGGTAAGCCGGTGATTATATGCTCACCCGGTGGTGCGTATGCAAAAGAAAAGAATCTCCTCTTTGAGGAGGCAGGGATGCCGGTCTATTTAACACCAGAAGGCGCGGTGCGGGCGGCTCGTATAATAGCAGGTATGGCTCTGAAGCATTAGCAATCTTTAAGTGGGGGTTTTGTGTTGAGCTCAATCGATGAACTTATAAAGAGCCGTGATGGTGCTCTGGTAGAGCCGGAGGTAAAGGGTTTTCTCAAAGAATGCTCAATCGATGTGCCTCGTTCTTTTATCGAGATAGATCTGGATACTGCCGCAAAGAAGGCCGGCGATATAGGCTATCCGTTGGTGCTGAAGGTTATCTCGCGAGATATACTGCATAAAAGTGATGTCGGCGGCGTCTGCGTGGGTCTTAGAGATGAGCAGGAGCTTAGGCGCGCATGGAATGAGATCTACGTAAGCATAGCGCACAGGTGTCCTTCTGCAAAGATCGAGGGTTTTTTGATAGAAGAGATGGCCCCGCGTGGCGTAGAGGTCATAGTCGGTGCGCTCTGTGATGAACAGTTCGGACCGACCGTTATGTTTGGTATGGGCGGGGTTGCTATAGAGCTTTTAAAGGATGTAAGCTTCAGGCTCGCCCCTATCGATGAGGCCGGTGCTGTAGAGATGATGCAGGAGTGTAAGGGCTTTCCGCTTCTGACCGGCTACAGGGGGAATCCTACAAAGGATATAAAGGCTGCGGCAGGTGTTATAGTAAAGGTTGCCGATATCATTACAGGCAGTAAGCTTTTAAAAGAGTTTGAGATAAATCCGCTGCTAGTTCACGAAGACGGCTGTATGGCTCTGGATGCAAGGGCGATATCTTTATAGCGGCTTTTAATCCGGGACCTTCAGTATAAGACCGATTACCTTAAAAAAAATAATCTGGAGTAGTTTGGCTTTGAAAGACCTGCATGGCGGTGATATATGGTCGGTTGCAAGTGGTGCGGGTATCTTGGCTGAGGATATCCTAGACTTTAGCGCGAGCATTAATCCGCTGGGACTCTCCGGCGATGCCGTTGCTGCTATGGAGCGTGGCAAGGGGCTTCTCAGTGCATATCCCGAGCCGTATGCCAGAGAGCTTACTGAAGAACTCTCACGTTATCATAAAATACCTAGTGCTAATATCCTACCTGCAAACGGATCCAATGAACTTATCTATCTGGTTATGCAGGCCCTGCGCCCTGCCAAGGCTCTTATAATAGAGCCTGCCTTTAGCGAATACAGGAGGGCTCTGGAAGGCACGGGTGCTGCGGTTGATTGCCTTACCCTTACGCCCTCAGATGACTTCTGCTTTGATGTTCTGAAATTACAGCAAAAGATCCGTGAAGGCGACTATGATATTTGTATAGTCACAAACCCGACGAGCCATATAGGCGGCCTTATACCAAAGGCAGATATGTTAAAGGTAGTAGAAAGATGCCGATCTGAAGGTGTCTTTCTTGTAATAGATGAGGCCTTCTGTGATTTTACCGAGGGCGGTTCTCTAAAGGCCGATATTGTTGAGTGTGATGGTGTGCTGGTTCTGCGCTCGATGACCAAGTTTTTTGCTATGGCAGGATTAAGGCTTGGCTATGCCATAGGGGGGACGGGTATCATAGAGAGGCTTGCGGCTTTAAGGCCGAC
>CAZUFI010000050.1:4596-5904 GCA_964618745.1 uncultured Thermodesulfobacteriota bacterium
CTATTGACAAGGCCGTGGTGTGCAGCAATGTTGTATAATCCGAGTTGGTTTTTTTGTATCTTTTTTAAAGTACAGGGCGGTTGCTTATGAACAAAAAAAAATCATCAACGCACCGTCTGGGTAGCGGCTATATCCTGTTTTTTTCTTTGATCGTTACTTCTCTGGCGATCTTCTCTCTTAGCTTTTTTTCTCTAACTGCCAGGGCCGTACCTCTTATAGAGGAAGGGCCTGCAACTTATACTATGGCTATCTTCGCGGGTCAGGGCGATAAGGGGCTTGAAGACGGTAGTAGCAAGGCGGCTCTCTTTAACTGGCCGACAAGCCTTGTTGTTGACAAGGGTGGCGCGCTTATTGTAGCGGACTATGGTAATAATACGCTGCGCAAGGTTAAGAAGGGGCGAGTCGTTACCGTGAACTCTGTTGCAGTTGCCGGCGCTGGTAAGGGTGGCTATAAAGACGGCCCTGTAAAAGACGCGCTTTTTAGTGGCCCTAACAATATAGCGATAGACAAGGCGGGTAATATCTTTATCGCTGATGCCGATAATTATCGCATCCGTAAGATCACTCCTGCTGGTATCGTCTCGACCGTAGCCGGTGGCATGGCAGGCTATAAAGACGGCCCTGCTCGCAAGGCACGTTTTGGTTATCCAACAGGTGTTGCCGTTGACGATGACGGTAATCTCTTTGTCGCCGACAGAGGGACGCACACCATAAGAAAGATAACACCTGCGGGCATCGTCTCTACAATAGCCGGAAATCTTAACTCAGGATATGCAGACGGCAGGGGCATTATGTCGCACTTTAAAGAACCAATCGGCGTTGCCGTCTATAACGGGGTCGTCTATGTAACGGATTCCGGCAATAATGCCATAAGAAAGATAATGCCGGACGGGCGCATACTGACTCTAGCTGGCAATCCAAACCATGGCCTGCGTGATGGTAGTAAGACCGATGCCAGATTCTTCTGGCCAACAGGTATTACAATAGATAAGCAAGGCAATATCTTTGTATGTGACTCAAAAAACAATAGTATTCGCCGTATAACCCAGGGTGGTTATGTCTCTACGATTAGTGCCCGGCCCACGCAGCAGACCCCAACAGGGCGGCAGGCCCATGCAGGTCAGCAGGCCCTAGCAGGGCGGCAAGCCCTAACAGGGCGGCAGACCAGGACTTTACGGCAAAAAGCTGGTATAATTAATAAAGGTGAAATGAGTCTGAGCTTTCCAACTGGTATAGCTATAGGCTCTGATGGTGTTATTTATATAGCTGATTCGGGAAATAATAATATTAAGAAGATTACCAGAGACC
>CAZUFI010000050.1:6004-10399 GCA_964618745.1 uncultured Thermodesulfobacteriota bacterium
CCGTTGTAAACTTCAGGGGGTGGTTTATGATGAGTGAACGGTGGGCTGTTATATGGCGTTTCTTAGTCTTGTTTCTTTTTCTAACCACTGTTATCTCTGTAGTGTTTTTTTTATTTTACAGGGTAAGCTTTACTGGAGAAGAGCATCTGATTAAGAATAACCAGAAAGATATCCTTAAGCATATGAAGGATATTAGTGTGGCCGACCTTGGCTCGGTCGTCTCAGATCTTATGTTTCTCTCTGAGCATAAGCTTATGCAAGACTACCTGCAAGACCCCTCAAAGACCAATGCTGATAATCTCGCTGCCGAGTATATCTCTTTTAGCACCAGAAAGGGTGTCTATGACCAGATACGGTTTATAGATGTCGCTGGTATGGAGCTTGTCCGGGTAAACTATAACGCAGGAGATGTAATTAGCGCGCCTGCTGAAAAGTTACAGAGCAAGGCCGGGCGCTATTATGCCAAAGGTACTCTTGCCCTTTCAAAAGACAAGGTATTTGTCTCTCCGCTGGATCTGAATGTCGAGGGCTCGCAGATTGAACGCCCGTTTAAACCTGTTATGCGCTTTGGTACACCTGTCTTTGATAAGAGCGGTAAGCTGCGCGGGATGATGCTAATTAACTACCTTGCGCAGAGGTTTATCGATAGGCTCGGTAACTACGACAGTGGCTTGCAGCATCGGTTTGCCTTGCTCAATGAAGATGGATATTATCTCTGCGGCGTTGATAATAGCAAGCTCTGGGGCTTTATGTTGGAAGGAGGCCGTAGCAATAGATTCCAATACAGCTTTAAAGAAGAATGGGCGAAGATAAATAAAACTGATTACGGTCAGTTTTATACTGACAAGGGGCTTTTTACCTTTATAACGATATACCCTGTGCGTGATTCCTTAGGTGTAGACGAAGCTGCGGGCCTTACTGATGCTGAGCTAGGGTATTCGTGGAAGATGGTTACATTAGTGCAAAAGGATGTAATCAATGGACTGGTAAACAATGACCGCTATTTCTATATAGCTGCATCTTTAATTGTTTTTACAGGCCTGGCCCTTTGGTATCTGGTTTGCGCTAGGTTGCGCAGATTACATGCTGAAGAAGAACTTAAAAAGGTCAATGAATCGCTTGAGATAAAGGTCGCTGATCGTACCGAGACCCTTTATACGCTCAATCTAGAGCTTGAAGATGAGGCAGCGAGGCTTGCCGAGTTTATAAAGGTCGTTGACAAGATAAATAAGGAGCTGATTACCTCGAATCGGTACAAGACTAGATTTCTCGCTAATATAAGCCATGAGATGAAGACGCCGCTTAACCAAATAATAACATCTGCCGAGCTTTTGAATCTACAGGGGTGCGGGTGGGTAACCGATGAATGCAAAAAGTACCTGAATAATATTAAGGGCGGCGGTATGACCTTGTTGGAGTTTATTGATGACCTGCTAGAGCTGACAAGGGCCGATTCGTGCGCTATTGATCCGGATATGGCTGAGTTTGAGGTCAAAGAGGTTCTGGAAGAGGTTAGATGCAAGATAAAGTCACTTACCGTAGAAAAAAAGCAGGACTTTGAGCTAAGTATTGATAAAGAACTTGGGCTGGTACGGGGTGAGGCCGGTATGATCAGGCAAATATTCCTGAATCTTCTGGAGAATGCCGTTAAATTTACGCCTGAAGGTGGCAAGATATATCTGGAGGTTACCAAGAGCTCTGATAATGAAAAGGAATACCTGAAAGCATTGGTTAGAGATAGTGGTGTTGGCATCTGTGCGACCGATATTGATAGAATATTTCATCCTTTTGAGATAGGTGAGCGTGATAGTGTTAGAAATTATCAGGGTGTAGGGGTAGGGCTTGCCCTTGTAAAGAGATTTGTAGAGTATCATGGAGGAGAAATCTGGGTTGAGAACAATTCGGGTGAGGGTACGACCTTTGAGCTCTATATACCACTTGGTTTGCGCAAGGAGGTGACAGATTATCAGTGATTAGAAGTAAAAGACCTTTTCAGTATTATTTAAACCTTCCTTTGTAAAGACTCCATACCTTACCACCGGTAAATATATTATCTAAAGACTGGTTCTTTGAGAAAAACCATGGATACCTAATCTTAACAATGGTGGTATCTAGATTGTCAGGGTTGATTTTGACGGTGAAAAGTCATCGGTCTCTTCTGCTAGAGAGTAACCTTAATTACAGTCTTTAGATTTCCTCTTACATTAAAGTCCCCAATGACCTCAAGCTTGCGCGGCTCTATTGTTTCTTTGATCTCGCTGAAGATCTTATTGGTAACGGCCTCGTGCGATATGGCCTGGTCGCGGTACGCGTTTAGGTAGAGTTTTAGGGATTTAAGCTCAACAACGAACTTATCAGGGACGTAGCTCACCCGAATCGTAGCAAAGTCAGGGTAGCCCGAGCGGGGGCAGAGGCAGGTAAACTCTGGGTAGCTGATATCTACCGTATAGTCGCGCTCAGGTGTGGGGTTCTCCCAAGGCTCAAGCACGGCCTCTTCTATTGCCTTTTTTCCGTAGTCTCCCATAGGCAGAATCTTACCAGTTTGCAATGCTCCTGTAAAGAACGGTCATTACTACTTTTAGATATACCTGCGAGCGAGCCATTACTTCTTAAATACCCCCCCCGGTACTTACCTGCGCATACAACATACCTTGTAATTGCTTTGTTAATAAAGGTTGAAAACGCTTGACATAGTTGCAATAATGCGCAATTATTTAATTGCGCAATTATGAAACTATGAAGGACCTATTCAAGATACAGGCAGAGATCTCAAAGCCGCTTGCAAGCGCAAGACGGCTAGAGATCATCTATGCCCTGGGCGAGCAGGAGAGGTCGGTTGCCGAGCTCATCTCCATACTGGATCTTCCCAAGCCAAATGTCTCTCAGCACCTGGCGGCCCTTCGGGCCTCGGGGCTGGTCACCACACGCCGCAGCGGCGTAAGTGTACTCTACAGCATAGCCAATCCAAAGATAAACAAGGCCTGCGAACTTCTGCGCGAGGTAATGGTCGAGCAGTTTGAGGACAGCACCAGGCTCATCAAGGAGCTCGGAAGGAGGCGAAAGAAATAAGTTTTCTGCTAGTAGCGTATTTGTATATCTCAAACAACAAGGTAAGGATCAAAGGAGGACGGCAGCAATGAGCGCGACACTTGACAGAGAGCAGATTGTAGTAGTATTTAAAAATGTATCAAATGGAAGTCAGCGACTTTTAAATGCATTGATGTTCTGCCAGACGCAGATGAAGGAGGGGGAAGAGGTGTTGATAGTTCTCGATGGTGATAGTGTTTTTTTAGGGCATAAAGGCAGAAGAATGCAGTATGGCCTTATTAGCATGGAAGGGATCTTTGTTGATATTATCTCAAAGGGGGCGCGTGTTATGACTATTGTAGAGCCTACAAAGGCCAGAGGGCTTAGTGAAGATGAGCTTATCGATGGAGTAGAGATGACCGAGGTACTTGATATGAAGGAGTGGATAGAGGAGGGTCGGCAGGTACTGATGTTTTAGTTAGCTATAGTAATCAGATTATATATTATTATTTAGATGGTTTTTAACGGTATAAATTATCCCGGGCAGTAGTAGGCTATTACCTCTTGATATATTTCTTCCTCGTTGTATCTTGCCGGGCATTTAAAGTTCTCTGAATCCAGCAGGGCCAATATTCTAGCGTTATATTTATTGTAGATGAAAAAAGATCTAATATTACCGAAGGCCTTTGACTGTTATCGTAGGCAGGGGGGGTGTTATCTGAAAGCTGAGGTGGTTTATAAATGCTTTGAGTTGAGAGCTTCTATTGTATGCGGATGGTAAGGTTAGAGCTCTCTCTCTGTCCCTGTTGCGACGGCTGAGCAGATAAGCTCGGAACCTCTATCTTTTATGATCAGGTTGCAGTCATCTACCATAGCATCTATCGCCTGGTCGGTACGGTCCTGATTATGGTGGAAGAGACCAAGTTCCTTTACCCCTGCCTCTAATGCCAAATCAAGGGCGTCCAGATAGACGGAGTGTCCCCAGCCCCTTGTGTGTTCATATTCCATTGGGTTGTATTCCGCATCGTGAAAAAGCAGGTCAGCACCCTCTGAGAATTTTACGTAGTCGCTGCGCTCCAGCCCGTCCGGGTGTTTATAGGTAAGCTCGTTGTCGGTTAGAAATACAAAAGCCTTGCCGTTTTCTTCAATCCTGTAGCCAACGCCCTTGTTGGTGTGGTTCAGAGGGATGGTCGTTACCTGCATAGAACCGATCTCTATCGTATCCTGCGTCGTCGTTAGGAACTCAATATCTGCGTGTATGTCTTCAAGCTCTACAGGAAAGTACGGGGGGGTCATGGTGTGCGAGACTATCTTCATGATAGAGTCCTGCGTGGTGCGTGGCCCTCTTATGTGAATGTGGCTGTGCCC
>CAZUFI010000051.1:0-10223 GCA_964618745.1 uncultured Thermodesulfobacteriota bacterium
CCTAGCCTGAAATCAATGGTCGAGGTAGCCACGGCACTTGGCGTAAATATACAAAGTCTCTTCCCTACGGAAGACGACATATTACCTAATATATCGCACAAAGAACTCAAGACAATTAAAGAGGCCGTCACAATACTTGGCAGAACCTTTGAAAAGGTATAGGACCTTATACCTCGGTATCTAGGGCAAACAACCCCGTTCTTCCTTGCTCTTCTTATGGTAAGATCACGACCATACCAGCCGTCTCTCTATGGCAAGATCCGAATAAAAAACCTAAAGCTATAATCAAAACTTGACAATAAGGTTTTAAGGGCAGTATGCTTAAGGCTCTGGCCCTGTTGCCAGAGCATATAAACAAACCACAGGTACGCCCTTCAACAGGCATGCTTGTCTAAGATGGTCGCGAAAGCTTCACCTTAAAACAGCCAAGAGCGGAGCATGAGTTGAAGACCATAATCTTTCTCGCTATAGGCGGCACAGCAGGCACACTGCTTAGGTACTGGCTCTCGACGCTTGTCCAGAGCACAAGCAAAGGGACGCTGCCGATAGGGACATTCACCGTCAATATGCTTGGCTGCTTTCTCTTTGGAGCGGTCTGGTCGCTGGCAGAAGGACGTATCACACTTACCCCGCATCTGCGCCTCCTAATCCTTGTTGGCTTTATGGGGGCCTTTACTACATTCTCTACCTTTGCCTTTGAGTCAGGCTCGCTCCTGCGCGACTCTCAGTTCACAGCCGCGATAATAAATATATTAGCTCAGAACATCATCGGGGTAATCGCCCTGCTACTGGGTATAGCCCTTGGCAGGCTCATATAAATTTCACCTAAAGAGACATTCCAGAAGAATAAACCAACTATACTGTGATAATATATAAATATGATAATAGGCGTTCCCAAAGAAGTAAAAGATAACGAGTTCCGCGTAGCAATGACACCTTCTTGTGTGGCAAGCCTTGTCAGGGCCGGACACACTGTTTTTATTGAAAAAGGTGCTGGGGCCGGCAGCTCCTTTACCGATGCCGAGTACCAAG
The DNA here is from genome assembly GCA_964618745.1 of uncultured Thermodesulfobacteriota bacterium. Classification (GTDB taxonomy): domain Bacteria; phylum Desulfobacterota; class GWC2-55-46; order GWC2-55-46; family DRQE01; genus JAJRSM01. The sequence goes on from CAZUFI010000051.1 coordinate 1,033, forward strand.
AAAACGGAGCCAGTATCATCGAATCTGCGAAGCGGATCTATGCGGACTCCGAGCTGGTTGTTAAGGTAAAAGAACCCATGGCCGAGGAATACCAGTACCTGCGCCCGGACCTAACGCTCTTTACCTTCTTGCACCTTGCCGCGAACAAAGACCTTACCCAGGCCCTGCTAGAGAGTAAGACCACCGCTATCGCCTACGAGACCGTTGGTGAGCACGACGGCTCTATGCCGATCCTGCGCCCGATGAGCGAGGTCGCCGGGAAGCTCGCCGTGCAGATCGGTGCGGATTGCCTTTTAAAGACCCATGGAGGGCGCGGCATTCTGCTGGGTGGCGTAACAAACGTAGAGCGTGGCAAGGTCGTAATAATAGGGGCCGGCACGGTAGGCGTAAACGCACTCCAGGTAGCCTTTGGACTCGGGGCCAACGTCAGCATAATCGACTTAAATGAAGACAACCTCGCCGAGATCGACGAGGTCTTTGGCGGAATGGTAACAACCATAAAATCCAGCCCCGAGAGCATTGAAGAGGCCGTCATTGACTGCGACCTGCTTATCGGAGCCGTACATATAGCAGGTGCACGAACGCCGGTGCTTGTACCGGCCTCACTCGTTAAAAAGATGAAAAAGGGCAGCGTTATCCTTGATATAGCCGTAGATCAAGGCGGCTGCGTCGAGACAATACACCCAACAACGCACTCTGACCCAACCTATGAGGTATACGGGGTAATACACTACGGAGTCTCCAATATGCCGGGGGCCGTACCCAGAACCTCGACACTGGCACTGACCGCCGTCACGCTCCCGTTTATCCAGATACTGGCTGACTACGGCATTAAAAAAACCCTTAAAAAAGACCTCTCCATCAAAAGCGGGCTGAACCTAATCGATGGAAAGGTCTGTCACAAAGGTGTCTCTGATGCCACGGGACGACCCTATACCCACATAAACGACCTCCTTTAAGTAACCTTCCAGGGCCCCAAACAAGAGCCAGACCTCCCCCTTAAATACCAGAGCCTCCGACGCACCTTAACCTAATCTTAAACTCTAATTAAAGCCCTGTAATTATGGGCCTTTAACCTTGACTCAGAGTGCTAAATAAGTTAATTTTACATATTAATCAGGACTCCCGATAATGCAGCCAAAAGATGCATCGAAAGGGCCGTAGAAAAGCCCTGAAAGACTTTTTCCAGTTTCACGTCACTGACTATATAAGGAGCAGTATGAGCAAGGGCCAACCAAAAATAAAACTCAGCCAAGAGCAAAGAAACCGACTTGATAAACTGGCACGCCTAAAGGACGCCGGAGTAAATCCATTTCCAAACAACTTTAAACCCGCTATGACCTGCGCTGCGGTTACATCCGAGTACAAAGGCAAAACCGCAGAAGAACTTCTGGAGCTGAAGGCAGAGTGCAGCATAGCCGGTCGGATAATGGCACTTAGAAAATTCGGTAAGGCCGCCTTCGTCCAGATACAAGACCAGAGCGGCAGGCTACAGGTATATCTTAAAAGAGAAGAACTGCCGGAAGATATCTGGTTTGTCTTTAAGGCAAGTGATGTCGGCGATATAGTCGGCATAACGGGCACGCCTTTTCGCACCAAGACAGATGAGCTGACCCTTGATGTAAAGACCATACAGATGCTAACAAAGGGGCTTGCTCCGCTGCCGGAGAAATGGCACGGCCTGAAAGACATAGAAGCACGTTACCGCCAGCGCTATGTTGACCTGATCGTCAACCCAGATTCGCGCGATGTCTTTAAAAGACGTACCGAGATTATCCGCCACATAAGGGAGTTCCTGCACAGCAGGGGCTATACCGAGGTCGAGACCCCGATGATGCAGATCATCCCCGGCGGGGCAGCGGCAAAACCCTTTAAGACACATCACAACGCGCTGAGCACAGATATGTATCTGCGCGTAGCCCCGGAGCTTTACCTTAAAAGACTCGTCGTCGGCGGCATTGAGCGTGTCTTTGAAATAAACAGGAATTTTCGTAACGAAGGCGTATCGACCCGGCATAACCCGGAGTTCACGATGCTTGAGTTCTACGAGGCCTATGCGACCTTTGAGGACCTGATGGATCTGACCGAAGAACTAATCGGCGGCCTGGTCGAAGAGATCCACGGCAAACGCAGCCTCACCTATCAGGGCCAGGCCCTGAATTTTGCAAGCCCCTGGGATAGAATCACAGTCAAAGAGGCCGTCGTTAAATACGGCGACCGTGGCGAAGAAATAATAACCGATGAAAAGGCCGCCTATGACTACCTGCGCGAGCTTAACCCGAAGACTCCCGAGGGCCTTGGTCACGGCAAGGTCTTAATCGAGATATTTGAGCACGTAGCCGAGCCTAAGTTCGTACAACCGACCTTTGTCACGCATTACCCGACCGAGGTCTCGCCTCTGTCCAGAATGAACGAAGCAGACCCGTCGGTTACCGATAGATTTGAGCTGATCATAAACGGCAATGAAATAGCCAACGCCTTTAGTGAATTAAATGACCCGATAGATCAGCGTTCGCGTTTTGAGGCACAGGTCGCGGAGCGCGAGGGCGGTGACGACGAAGCACAACGCATGGACGAAGACTTCCTGCGGGCCCTTGAGTACGGCATGCCGCCAACAGCCGGTGAAGGTATCGGTATCGACAGGCTCGTTATGCTGCTGACCGACTCGCCTTCTATCCGCGACGTAATACTCTTTCCGCTAATGCGAGAAGAAGGCGTCGCGTCTCAGGCCAAAGGCCGCTCAAAGAAGGCCTCTAAAAAAGACAAAAGCGAGAACTCTCAAACAGAAGAGACTGCGGCTCAGGCTAAAGCTGTAGCACCAGAGAAAGAAAACACTTAAACTCCAATCGGAGCAATATGTCTTACGAATGGTTTGTTGGCCTGCGCTACCTGAAGGCCAAAAAAAAAGCGACCTTTGTATCGGTCATAACAATTATATCAGTACTTGGCATTACCGTAGGTGTCACGGCACTTATAATAGTCTTGTCGGTTATGACCGGCTTTGAAGAAGAACTTAAATCAAAGATCCTCGGTATAAACGCACATGTGGTCGTCACCGAACTAGGCGGGCGCATGACTGATTACGAACTTATAAGCTCGAAGATAAAAAAAAGTAAAGAGGTTACCGGAGCCTCGCCATTTATATACCGCCAGGCAATGCTCTCGGCATCTGGTGGTGTCGTAGGGGTGATCATCCGAGGGCTTGACACAGCAAGTGTTGCCGAGGTCACAGAGCTACCATCGCAAATAAAGTCCGGCTCGCTCGACGACCTTAATCCGAGTTTTAAAGAGGCCGCCGAACAAGGCCGGCTTCCGGGCATCATCCTTGGCTCGGAGCTTGCGAAGGGCCTTGGCGTATGGACCGGAGACGAGCTAAATGTCGTAGCCCCTATGAGCAACACTGGAGGCGCACTCGGGGCCAGCACCCCGCGCATGGCCCGGTTTCAGGTCGCAGGCATCTTCGAGCTCGGCATGTATGAATATGATTCCAATCTCGCCTTTATATCGATTGGAAACGCTCAGAGCTTTTTTCGCCTCGGCGATAGCGTCACGGGCATAGAAGTAAAAGTAAAAGACGCCTACCACGCCGAGCGGACCAAGAAAGACCTGCAAAAAACCCTCGGAGCTCTGTACCCGGTAAGGTCCTGGCAGGATATGAATAAAAACCTCTTCTCGGCACTTAAGCTTGAGAAGGTAGCGATGTTTATAATACTACTGCTTATAATTATAGTTGCGGCCCTGAATATCATCAGCACGCTTATTATGGTCGTTATGCAGAAGAGTAAAGAGATTGCAATCTTAAAGAGCCTGGGGGCGACCTCTGGCAGCATCATGAAGATCTTTATGATAGAGGGGATTATAATCGGGCTGGTCGGCACTATACTGGGCACGGCCATAGGGGTAAGCGGCGCGCTGAACATTGGAGGCATAATGGGACTCATCGAAGATATCTTTAACTTCAAGATCTTGCCACCAAGCGTCTATTACATAGACAGCTTTCCGTCAAAGGTAGAGCCCGGCGTTGTAGTAATGATCATCGTTGCCTCTCTGGCGATAAGCTTTCTTGCAACTATTTATCCATCGTGGAAGGCATCAAAGTCTGATCCTGTTGAAGGGATCAGATACGAATAAACGGCATCGGGGTTATGGAACATATAAGACTGAGCGGACTTAAAAAACACTACCAGAAAGGCGACAGCGAAGTATGCGTCTTAAATGGCATAAACCTTTCAATAATGGTAGGCGATACGGTCGCCATAGTAGGTGCGTCAGGGGCCGGTAAAAGCACCCTCTTAAATATTATAGGTGCTCTGGACCGGCCAAGTAGCGGCGAGGTCTTTTACAAAAACGAATCCGTCTTTACCCAGGACGATAAAAAACTGGCCGCATTTAGAAATAAAAAAGTTGGCTTTGTCTTTCAGTCTCACCACTTATTGCCCGAGTTTAGCGCGACAGAAAATGTCATGCTACCGGCCATGATCGGTGGTGACGGCAACAACGCGGAGACACGCAGAAGAGCCGAGACCCTGCTGCGTGACGTAGGGCTTGGCGCAAGGCTAGACCACCGCCCCGGAGAATTATCCGGGGGTGAGCAACAAAGGTGCGCGATAGTTCGCGCCCTTATGCAAGAGCCAGAGGTCTTACTCGCAGACGAGCCCACAGGCAACCTGGACTCAAAGACCGGGCGCGAGGTATTTAAGCTGCTAATTGAACTAAACAAAGAGAAAAAGATAACACTACTTATAGTAACGCATAACGAAGAACTGGCAGGACAGATGAGCATGCGCCTGACCATGCAGGACGGAAACATTAAGACTGCTACTTAAAGCAGTACATAAAGACTTACTCAACTACGCAAATACTGTCTAATACGATTAATATCCCTTGGACGGTTGGAGGTCAAGACTTGAATTTCTCTATGGTAGCAAAGAACTATAAACGCACCGCACTGCTGCTGGCTATATTTTTCACACTAACCATACCGGCACTTATCTTAACGCCGAAAAACGTTAACGCAGCAACACCGACCACTGCGGTAAAGGTCATCATAATGCCATTTACCATCAACTCGATGGAAGATATCAGTCTTGAACGCAAAGAACTAATGGAGCAGATCGCATCTGCCCTTGATGAGAGCGGCGCATCAATAACAGGCATGGCAGAGATTAAAAAGCTCTTTCTTGATAAAGGCATAACACGCTTTACCGAGAAAGACGCCCTTAACGTTGCCCACAAAAGCGGAGCTGAATTTGCCGTTATCGGCTCAATCGCGCTGCTGGGTGAGACCTACTCGGCCAACTGGCGCATCCTTAAGATAAAAGACTCCAGACTGTTGCGCTTTTACCATCGTAGCTCCTCGTCACTCAGCGTACTTTCACGAGAGGTCTCCGAGACCTCTCGCTCAATGCTGAAAAGAATGATGCAGGAGCGTAGCAAGAGTTCCGCTACCCTTAAATCAAAGACACTGACAGCCGTAACGGTCACGGGCAACAGGCGGATGGACGACGAAGGAATACTGAGAAATATAAAGAGCCAGCCCGGCAATAAGTTCTCCGCTGAAGCGGTCAAGAATGATATCTATACAATCTTCTCTATGGGCTACTTTGATGACGTAATAGCCGACTTAAGAGAGACCAAGACAGGACTGACGCTTAACTTTAAGGTCGCGGAAAAGCCATTTGTCAAGAACGTTACTGTCGTTGGCAATGAACACCTGAGTCAAGAAACCATTGATGAGCATATGACCATAAAAAAGAATACTATCCTCAACCACACCGCCACTATGGAAAACGCTGAGATAATAAGACTACTCTACCTTCAGGACGGATATTACCTGGCTAATGTCACTCCTGAGGTCACGGTAGAGGGCCTTGACGCGACCGTAACCTTTCAAGTTAAAGAAGGGCCAAAGGTCAAGATCCAAAGGATAACACTTATAGGAAACAAGGCCTTCTCCACGAGAAAACTAAAGAAACTACTTAAAACAAAAGAGGTCAGCCCCATCTCCTTTGCGACCGGCTCGGGCAAGTTCAATGAATATGTCTTTGAGCAAGACTTAAGAAAGCTGATGAACTACTACTATGACCGCGGCTATTTGAAGGCCGAGATAATCGACAAAAAAGTCCTGCTCCAAGATGATAAAAGATGGTTCTACATTACCATTGCGATATCAGAGGGTGACCGTTACCGTATCGGCTCAATCAAGATTGAAGGCGACATAGTCACGGACAAAAAGAATATTCTAAAGGCACTTGATATAAAAACAAAATCTATCTTTGACAAGAGTGCGCTGAAAGAAGGCATCTCTGCTCTTACCGAGCTCTACGGCGACAAAGGCTTTGCCAATGCCGACTTTAACACAAAGACCGATCTGGACACGGAAAACAAGACCGTTGCCTTAACGATAGAAATTAAAAAAGGTGTTCCCGTATATATCGAGAGAATAGGTATAGTCGGCAACACACGTACGCGTGATAAAGTTATAAGAAGAGAGCTGGAGTTTGCCGAAGGTGACCTCTTCTCATCCACAAAGCTTAAAGAAAGCAGAAAGAATATAAAAAGACTCGGCTACTTCGAGAGCGTCGAGATAGAGAAGAGCCCGGGGGTTGCGTCAAACAGACTCAAACTCGATGTAGATGTAATAGAGCAACCAACAGGCGCGATATCCTTCGGCCTTGGCTACAGCACCTCGGAGAAGATAATTACAAACGCATCTATATCACAGAACAACTTCCTTGGCACAGGGCTGAAGTTGAACCTCAACGGCACGCTCAGTGCCAGAAGCTCTAATTACGTCTTCAGCATCACCGAGCCGTGGCTCTTTAACAGACCACTCTCTGCGGGAATAGACCTCTTTGATACCTCAAAAATATATCCCGACTTCTCAATCGACAGGCAAGGGTTAAACCTGCGCTTCGGCTTCCCTATCAGCAAAAGAACGACCAGAGGTTTTATAACCTATAGATTTGAGAAAACCGATGTGACCGATGTAGAAGACAATGCATCCAAGACCATCAGAGATCAAGAAGGCAATAGCACGGTAAGCAGCATTACACCTTTCATCAAACACGACAGCCGCGATGACCTATTCTTCCCTACCGAAGGTAAGGTCATTACTTTTTCAACGGAGTTTGCCGGTAGTTTTCTCGGTGGCAACAAAGACTACATAAAGCACGAGGTCTCTGCAGCGACCTTTATTTCCATGCCGTGGGATACAGTCTTTTCAACACGCGCAGTACTTGGCTATGCATACAGCCTTAATAGCGACGAAGAGGTCCCTATCTTTGAAAAGTATTACTTGGGTGGCATAAACTCCCTTAGAGGTTATGAGTCACGTTCAGTCGGCACAAAGGACAGTGTTACAGGCGAGGTCCTTGGCGGTGATACCAAGATTCTACTAAACACCGAAATCGTCTTCCCGATACTGCCACAAGAAAGGTTTCGTGGAGTTGTCTTCTTTGATATAGGTAATGCCTTTGATGGTTCATTTAAAGTAGCGGATCTAAAAAAGGGTGTCGGAGTTGGCATCAGATGGTTCTCACCGATGGGCCCGATAAGGCTTGAGTGGGGCTTCAACCTTGATCAGGAGGATGATGAGGAAAGTTCGGTTTGGGAGTTTACAATCGGCAGTATGTTCTAAAACATCTGCACATAAAACACATGGTGCCGAATAAAACGGCAAAGGAGAAATAGAATGAAAAAATTTATAGCTATAGCAGCACTACTTATGATGGTCTTTTCCACGCACGCTATCGCAGCAGATCTAAAGATCGGGTATGTCAACCTGCAACGCGCCCTTAATGAATCAGAGTCGGGTAAAAGGGCAAAGGTCTCTCTTAAAGCAGAGGCCGAAAAGTACCAAAAAGAAGTTACAGCCAAAGAAGATAAACTCAAGGCGCTAAAGGACGAGATAGATAAGAAGATAGCCGTCTGGAACAAAGATACAAAGGCTGCGAAGGTTAAGACCTTTCAGGCGGGTCTAAAAGACCTACAGCAGACCACACAGAAATACGACACAATAATTAAAAGGACAAAAGGGCAGAGCGAGGCAACTATCATTAACGAACTAAAAGAGATTATAAAGACCCTCGCCAAAAAGAAAGGCTATACATTTGTTCTGGAGTTCTCCGCGGGCGCGATTCTTTACGCACCTGAGAACAACAATATGACCGACGAGCTCATCAAGCAGTACGACAAAAAGACACGCTAAGAGGCTACTTGACTAAGAACAAAACAATTAAAGAGATAGCATCACTTATAGGCGCAGAGCTTTGCGGCGACGCGAAGCTCTGCGTAAATGATGTGGCATCTATTGAAGGTGCGGGGCCCGAAGATATTACATTTGCAGCGTCAAAACGTAATTTTACCGCGGCAACAGCTAGCCTTGCCGCGGCCATTATCGTACCCACAGGCTCGCCGGAGGTCGAGGGTAAGACCTTACTACTGGTCAAAGATCCAACTTGCGCCTTTGCCGCTGTGATAGATCTTATGCGCCCGCTTATCCACCCGTCCCCAGGCATAGACTCAAGTGCCTCTATAAAAAAGACTGCGACTATCGCAGCAGATTCCTCGATAGGGCCACTTGCTGTCATCGAGGACAATGCAAAGATAGCTGCCGGCGTTATTATCTACCCAGGGGTCTATATCGGCAAAAACTGTACCATCGGCGAGGAGACTATAATCTATCCGAATGTCACTATAATGGAAGATACTATTGTTGGCAGCAAGGTAATAATACACCCGTCGACTGTCATTGGTAGCGACGGCTATGGATATACCAGAGTAGGAACAAAGCAGATTAAGATACCACAGCGAGGCCGTGTTGTAATCGGCGATGATGTCGAGATAGGCGCAGGCACTACGATAGACCGTGCAACAGTCGGAGAGACCATAATCGGGCGCGGCACAAAGATAGACAACCTTACTCAGATTGCCCACAACGTAACAATCGGCGAAGACTCACTGGTTGTCGCTCAAGTCGGAATATCCGGCTCCACAAAGGTTGGCAGCCGTGTTACTATAGCAGGTCAGAGTGGGCTTGCCGGACACATAGAGGTAGCCGACGACTGTATTATAGGGGCACGCTCGGGAGTCACCGGCAATATAACGGAACGCGGCATCTATACAGGTTACCCGCTTATGCCTCATTCCAGATGGCTTCGCACTCAGGGGGCTGCGGCAAAACTGCCTGA
>CAZUFI010000052.1:0-1719 GCA_964618745.1 uncultured Thermodesulfobacteriota bacterium
AGCCAACCTCTTCTGGCGGTATGCACTCCGTAGACCATATTAGAGAAGGTAGCTGTCGAGTGAGAATCGGTTGCAATAGAAACTAGCAGGCCTTTTTCACGGGCCATGCGACAATGCGCGTCTTTAAGGTCCAATCGTTGCGGATATGAGTTAAGCTCGATGGCTACGCCAAACTCGACTGCCAGATCCATAACGGCCTCCATATCCATGTCATAAGGCTCTCTCGCACCGATCAGCCGCCCTGTCGGATGGGCCAGAATATTAATCATATCGCTCTCAATAGCCGCTATTATACGTGCCGTCATGCGCTCCCCTTCCATATCAAAACCAGAATGCACAGCCCCTACAACACAGTCGAGCATGCTGAGAAGCTCATCGCTATAGTCGAGCGTGCCGTCAGCAAGGATATCAACCTCAGTGCCTTTAAGGATAATTATTTCTTCACCTTCATCCTTAAGTTTCTGCGCTACCATATTAATATCATTGATATGTTTAAGCAGTTCTTTTTCATTAAGGCCACCTGCTATCCCGCTTGCCTTTGAGTGATCGGTTATCGCTATATACTCATAACCTGCCAGGACAGCAGCCCTTGCCATCTCTTCGATAGTGTTTGCTCCGTCGCTTGCCGTGGTGTGCATGTGCAGATTACCGCGTATATCGGACTCTTTAATAAGGCAAGGCAGCTCGCCGTTTTCAGCGGCCTCGATCTCCCCTCTATTTTCTCGAAGCTCCGGCTCGATATAAGGAAGCCCGAGGGCCTTGTAGACCTCGACTTCATCACAACCTGCCAGTTGGCCTCCAGTTGCCTCGTCAAAGACCCCGTACTCGGATAATTTCCGCCCCATCTTCTTGGCACGACTGCGCAGAGCTACCCCGTGTTCTTTCGATCCTGTAAAGTAATTAAGGGCCGCCCCTTTTGAGGCTTCTTCGACAAACCTTAGATCTATCTGCAAACGGGTATTGCCGACGGCCAGCAAGACCGAGGTCTTTGTATCTCCCTTGCCAAGGACCTCAGCGACCTCAGGATAGCTCGTTATCGCATCCATAACAGCCTCGCCGCCGGTGCCTGTAACCAGAATATCGATATCCCCGACGCTCTCTCGCCACCGCCTGAGGCTTCCGGCCACCTCTACAGTCTCAACGCCCTCTACACACCGTAGATATTCTGTGACCTTCGCGGCGATAGCCGTTGCGCTATCGAGCCTGAACCTCTTACTGCTCTTCTGAGTACGCCTGTAACGCTCTATGGCCTTTATAATCTTCTGCTCGCTCTTCTCACCCATCCGTGGCAGATCCCTGAGCCTGCCCTCTAAGGCGGCCTTCTCCAGGTCATCAACGGTATCTATACCCAAAGACCGATAAAAGAGCTTTACCTTCTTAGGGCCAAGCCCGGAGATGCCGAGCATATCGAGCAGGCCCCCGGGAAGTTCCTCACAGAGTTCTTCTAAAAGGACGCAGCTGCCGCTTGCCAGAATCTCTATGATCTTACCGTGAATGGCCTTGCCAACGCCGGGGATATCCTCTAGCCCGTCCTCGTCATTCTCGGCTATAAGCTCAAGGCTTATCGAGAGCCCGTCGATGGTCGCTGCGGCATTACGATAAGACCTTACCCTGAACGGATTTTCTCCTTTTATTTCAAGGAGATCGGCAATAGTAACAAGCACCCTGACGACTTCATTATTATTCATAAAAAACCCTTTAAAAAAATATTCAACTTAG
>CAZUFI010000052.1:1819-10168 GCA_964618745.1 uncultured Thermodesulfobacteriota bacterium
GAAAAGACCCGCAGCCAACAGCAAAAAGACAAAGGCAAAGAAAAAAACCACCAGGGGTAAAGGCAAGGGCCGTGGCGGCTTCCCATGGTCTGTGCTGCTGGCAGCGATCCTCACCTTTATAATCGGCATTATCCTCGTATCCGTGCTCGGAGATAGGCTGAAGGTCTCGATACCCGAAGATGTTAGAGAGAAAAGACCTGCTGTAGTTAAAACAACTACCGGCACGCGCAGCATCTCGTTATTCATGAGTAGCAGCGACGGCAAATCCCTAAAAGGCATAAAGGTCAAGATCAAAAAAGGCTCTACCAGGGCTCAGGTCAAGACCATAATCAATAAGCTGATCCAAGGCCCTCCCAAGGGCTCTGGCCTTGAAGGTACTATCCCTGCGGGCACAAAGCTCAAATCCGTCAGTATAGACGATACCAGTGCGATACTTAACTTCTCAAAGGAGCTCGCCGAGAACCACCCGGGCGGCTCTTCTGCGGAGTTACAGACCATATACTCGATAGTCAACAGCCTTACAATGAATATTAAAGAGATAGAGACCGTACGGATTTTAATAGATAGCGAGGAGCGCGAGACCCTGGCAGGTCATATAGTTATCAGCATACCGCTTAGTGAGGAGAAGAAGATAATCTCCAAATAACAGGTAATTAAGCTCACTACGCCTTCAATTGAAGACGCTATACTTTAAAGACGTAGTGACCAATGTAACCTAAAATTGTGTCGGTTTTTTTTACAGTTTTGTTTTTCAAATAAAGACTTATCTATCCTGAAATTAAAAAAACCTACCATATCAAGTGGTTAGAAGGAAGTCAAAAAGTTGGCACGGTTTATGCATTATACTTACAAGCATAACGGCTAAGACAGATTCCATCAGTGGAGTATTAAACAATGCCATTATATAGATTTAAATGTTGCCTCTGTGATAAAAGTTGGGATGCCTACAGAACGAGCAGTAACCAGAGTACGGATTATTGCTGCGGAGTTGAGGCAAGACTCGACAGTAATGTCGAACCACAATCAATGGCCCTTGAGAACTTGAATGAAGGCCATCAGTTGCAGTTGCACAAATTTAAAGGCTAGGATTATCTAGCCAATCAAACAGGTTTTAAAAGGCGATCCTCTAGCAGATCGTCTTATATCGAGCCCGCTTGTCGCCACCCCGACAAGCGGGCTTTGTTTTGCCAGCCATCACCACGGCCCACACCGCACCAAAAACGATTTATTCTAAGACTTACTAATCATTGAAAAAAAACTCTCATTAGTATATTCTATTATGATGCCGTGACATTATGACGACGGCAATATCATTAAAAAAAACGGAGGCCACCAATGCCACGCTTTAATAGATCCATAATACTGCCACTGATATTACTTATGACCTTGATCTTCTCGGCAACCAGCTTTGCAAGCCAAAGAAAGATTACCAAGGAGATCCTGCCAAACGGGCTGACCGTGGTACTTGAAGAAGACCGCTCGGCACCTGTTGCGGCCTTCCAGATGTGGGTGCGTGTCGGTAGTGCCGACGAGGCCAAGGATGAGGCCGGTATAGCCCACGTCTTTGAGCATATGCTCTTTAAAGGTACGGAAAAACGCGGCCTGGGAGATATCGCCAAAGAAGTAGAGGACTCCGGCGGTTATATAAATGCATATACGTCATTTGACAATACCGTCTACCACCTGTCTGTAGCGAGCCGTTACTTTGATAAGGGCCTTGATATCCTCTCCGATGCCATACAGAACTCGGCCTTTGACCCGGTCGAACTCAAAAAAGAACTTGAGGTCGTCCTTGAAGAACTCAACATGAACAAAGACAAACCAGAACGCAAGCTCTACAGAACTATCTTTGGCACGGCCTATACAAAGCACACCTATAAAAAACCCGTCATCGGCTTTGAAAAGACCGTAAAAGCACTTACGCGCGAAGGCATACTGGACTTCTTCAACCGCTGGTATGCGCCCAACAATATGACGCTGGTAATCGTCGGCGACTTTGATACCGACGAGGCCATGGAAAAGATAAAGGCAAGCTTCAAGGACTTTGAAAAAAGGCCGGACCAGCACAAGCCCCGCCCGGTCGAGCCACGGCAGAGGTCTTTAAAGGCCGTTATAACTCCGCAACCCATAAGCCAGACCAGAATCGCCATGGCCTACCATATCCCCGAGCTTAAACACCCGGATATATACGCCATCGACGCGCTCTCAAATATACTCGGCGTCGGCGTTACCTCCAGACTTTATAAACGCCTCAAAATGGATGACGAACTCGTTAATACGGTCGGCGCGTACTCGATGACACCGAAGGATCCGGGCCTCTTTATTATCTCGGCTACCCTCGACGCGGGGCGCGTTAAAAAGGCCTCGGAGCTTATCACAGCCGAGATTATAAAGATCGCCAATCAGGGGCCGAGCTCGGCTGAGCTCAGACGTGCCAAGACCTCGCTTGAGAGCGACTTTATATACCTGCGCGAGACCATGCAGGGCAAAGCCCGCCAGCTCGGATACTACGAGACGATCTCCGGGGATATAACCTTTGAAAAAAGCTACGTAGACGGCATACGAGCACTTACAAAGGCCGATATCATGATGGTCGCCGGTAAATACCTTACGACAAAGAACCTTACGATATCGGTTATAGTACCGGAACAACACAAATCTTTTATCACCAAAAAAAGACTTAAAGAGGCAATCAAAAGTGCTGAGAAAAAGGCGCATACTAAGTTCACAAAAGTGATCCATAAGACCGATCTCACAAAGATTACACTCGATAACGGAGTAACCCTTATCATCAAAGAAGACCTCTCAAATGAGACCGTGGCATTCTACGCGACAGTGCGAGGGGGGCTACGCTACGAGACGCCGGAGACAAACGGGATCGGCAACTTTACGGCATCAATGCTTGCGCGCGGCACGACCAGCCGAAGCCTTGAGGATATTGGCCGTGAGATCGAGGATATCGCAGGAGGAATAAGCGGGTTTTCAGGAAAGAACAGCGCCGGAGTCTCTGCAAAGTTCCTCTCAAAGGACTTTGACAAGGGCCTTGATATCTTCATAGATGTCCTGCTGAATCCGACTTTTGATGAAGATGAGTTGGCAAAGCTCAGAAAAGACACGCTCGCCGCCATTAAACGATCCGAGGACTACCTGCCCGGCTATACCTTCAAGCTCCTTTACAAAGAACTCTACAAGAGCCACCCCTACCGCATGAAGACGATAGGTACAGAGGCTACTGTAAATTCCTTTACCGTAGAAGACCTGCGGGCGCACTATAACCGTATCTTCACACCGAAAGAGATGGTCATAGCCATAGTCGGCGATATTGATACTGATGATGTAACGGCAAAAATCAAAAAGGCACTGAAGGACTTTGACCGCAAGAGCAGTAAAGCACCTTTCCTTAAGCCTGATCCTGCACCGACTACGGTCATAAAGACCGGCGACCGTAAGGACAAGGCCCAGACCAATATAGGTATCGGCTTTATGGGTACTGATCTCGACGGCGACGACCAGTATATAATGAGCGTCCTGACCGAGGTCCTGAGCTCTCAGGGAGGCCGGCTCTTCACAGAGCTCAGAGACAAGGCAAGTCTGGCCTATGCCGTAAGTGCCTTCTCAAGCCCTGGCCTGGAGCCGGGACTCTTTGGCATATACATTGGCTGCGCCCCTGAGAAAAAAGACCAGGCAATAGAGGGCATATTAAAGGAACTTAAAAAGATAACAACAGAAGCAGTGCCTAAAAAAGAACTGAAACGCGCAAAGAACGCACTTATCGGCGGCTATGAGATGGGTCAGCAATCGGTCTCAAGTCAGGCCTCTGATATGGCCGTAAACGAGGTCCTTGGGCTTGGCTACGACCGCTACAAGAACTACGCAAAGAAGATAGAAGAGGTCACGGCAAAGGATCTACTGAGGGTAGCGAAGAAGTATATAACCCTTGATGGCTACGTCATCTCGATTGTAGGACCTAACGAAGAGGCACTCTGAAAAGGCCTTTAAGCCTTGGCACAGGTCTTTTATAGACCGAAAGGTCTTATATAGACCTGTGGTCTGCTATAGGCCGCAGGTCTTCTCGTTACAGGTAGACCAGTTACCGATAAAGATATTCAGCATCAGCATAGCTACGGCTATAAGGAAAGATATCAAGGCAACGAAGCTCATAAACTGGAGACTCACGGCATTGCTTGCGCCACTAATACCAATCGATGGCGCAAGTAATGCCTCCAGAAACAACGCAACGGCATAAAGCCCGGTAAGCCCTATCAATACAGATACCAGCAGCTTATAGGGGCGTCTAAGGCTTGAGAGAGCCGCTGTGCAGATAAGCACTAAAGATAACGTCCCGATCCCTACGGCATAAAGATAAGCCCGCTGCCACAACTCCCACATCCGTGCAAAGCTCTCTGCGCCGTGCATGGTCGGGTTACCTGCGATACCGCTCCTGATAAACTCCTTGACCGCACCCTCGCCGAGCCCGCAGAGAACCGCCAGAGCCACGCCAAAGACAATGGTCGCGATAGCCATGGCAAGCCCCGGCTTTACACCTTTGAAGTTATCCAAATCAACCACCCGTTATTTAAGATAGTCTAAGAAGATCTCTGTAATTAGAGTACTGCAAGATAAAACGAGGTTAAATATTGAGACCATTAAATTACTACTAAATTACTACAGCTTACTTAAATAGTGCCATCTGGCGAGCCTTGAGCGTCGAGGTTACCTCGACCGGATAGTTCTTGGTAAAACAGGCATCACAGAAGCTATCACCTGCCATCTTTGCCGCGCGGTATACCCCTTCTATACTCATATAACCGAGTGTATCAGAGGTGATATATTTATTTATCTCTTCTATGGTATGGGTAAAGGCAATCAGCTCATCCTTGGTCGGCGTATCTATCCCGTAAAAACACGGCGCAACCGTCGGAGGCGAACTAATCCTCATATGGACCTCTTTTGCTCCGGCATCCCTTAGCATCTTTATGATCTTGCGGCTGGTTGTCCCACGCACAATCGAGTCATCGACGACAACCACCCTCTTCCCTGCCAGAATACTCTTTACAGGGTTAAGCTTAATCTTAACGCCAAAGTGACGTATCGAGTCCTGCGGCTCGATAAAGGTTCTGCCTATATAATGATTCCTCACAAGCCCCATATCAAACGGTATGCCAGAGGCCTCGGCATAGCCAACGGCAGCACCCACGCCCGAGTCAGGTACGGGTATTACGATATCGGCCTCTACCGGGTGTTCTTCGGCCAAGACCCTGCCAAGCTCTTTTCTCACCGCATAGACATTCGCACCAAAGATATCACTATCGGGGCGAGCAAAGTAGATCAACTCAAAGACGCACGGTGTATACGGGGCTGGCTCAAATGGTTTATGCGAGGTAAGCCCCTTGCTATCGATCACGAGTATCTCACCCGGGGCGATCTCTCTTATGAATTCGGCCTCTATGAGGTCAAAGGCACAGGTCTCGGAGGCTACTACCCAGCCCTCCTTTGCACGCCCCAGCACCAGCGGTCTAAAGCCGCTCGGATCTCGCGCCGCTATAAGCCTTGTCTCGGTCTGCAATACAAGAGAATACGCCCCCTTAACACGCCCCAGCGCGTAGCAGAGCCTATCTACGATGCTATTCTCCTTTGAAGAGGCCAGTAGGTGCACGATAACCTCGGTATCCATCGTAGACTGAAAGATAGAACCGTAGGCCTCAAGTTCATCCTTAAGATGTCCGGCATTAACGAGGTTTCCGTTATGCGCAATCGCAATAGAGCCTCTGGCATAGTCTACGACAAAGGGCTGCGCGTTCTTGACATGCGACTCTCCGGCAGTTGCGTACCTTACGTGCCCTAAGGCAGAGTCACCCGGCAACTTCTCCAAGACACTTGGGCGGAAGATATCAGCGACCAGCCCCATAGATTTATGAGAGAATATCTGACGACCGTCCGTCGTTGTTATTCCGGCACTCTCTTGCCCCCTGTGCTGCAAGGCATACAATGCCAGATAGGCGATCTTTGAGGCCTCGGGGTGGTTGAATATACCGACCACGCCGCATTCGTCTTTATATTTGTCATGAGACTCATCAATCATTTACTTACAAACCTCTCGATTGTATTTGCATGTGCATCGCTTATCTGAGTTAATGTTAAATCTATCTTGTCATTTATTTTGAGGGCCTTTCCGCCGACCTTTCCTATGACCCTCAGCGGGACATTACCGGCTGCGGCTATCTTTTTAAGCTTATCCAGATCAGCTTCTTTAATGCTAACTACGATCCTGCTCTGGCTTTCACCAAAGAGCATTGCATCGGCTCTCAGGTCTTTTTCGTCCAGCTCTACTACAGCACCTATCTCAGATCCAGGTGCCAGACAAGACTCAGCAAGCGTTACCGCAATGCCGCCCTCGGAGCAATCATGCGCCGATCTGATTATACCACTGGTTATAGCCGCCCGACAGGCCTCTTGCAGATTCTTTTCTTTTATTAGATCCAGTACCGGCGGCATACCACGGTCCATACCGTGCGAGATTTTAAGATATTCAGTGCCACCCAGCTCGTCTTTTGTAATACCCATAAAGACTATCAGGTCACCTGCATCTCTAAACCACTGGCGTGTTGTATGGGCCTCCAGATCATCGACCAGCCCGACCATACCAATCGTCGGTGTCGGGTATATAGCCGTCTCTGAGTTCTCGTTATAAAAACTGACGTTACCGCCTATAACAGGTGTGCCGAGTGCAAGGCAAGCTGCCGTCATTCCCTTTAACGACTGCTCAAACTGCCACATAACTCCGGGACGCTCCGGGCTGCCGAAGTTCAGACAATCGGTCAGTGCCATCGGTCGCCCACCTGAGACAGTGATATTACGAGCGGCCTCGGCAACAGCAATAGCCCCTCCTGTAAATGGATCAAGGTAACAATAACGGGAGTTACAATCTACCGTCATGGCCAAGCCCTTCTTTGTCCCCTTAACCCTTATAACGGCAGCGTCCGAGCCCGGCAAAACTACCGAATCGGTCCTTACCATATGGTCATACTGCTCGTAAATCCAGCGGCGGCTCGAAATATTAAAAGATGCCAGCAGCTTCAAAAGTACATCGTTTAGGTCCTCTGGAATAGCAATCTCATCAAGATCAAGGCTTATGGCCTCGTCCTGCCAGTCGGGCCTTGCGATAGGTCTATCATATTTAGGGGCGGCATCGGTCAGGGCCGCAACCGGGATATTCACCGCTACCTCGCCGTTATCAAGAACCGTAAACATATTCGTATCGGTTACCTTCCCTATTACGCAGACCTCCAGCCCCCACTTTCTAAATATCTTGGCTACGTCTTCTTCCTTGCCCTTGTGCGCGACCAGCAGCATACGTTCTTGCGATTCTGACAAAAGCACCTCATACGGGGTCATCCCCTCTTCGCGCTTTGGTACAAGGGCCGAGTCTATTTCAATCCCATTGCCGGCACGAGAGGCCATCTCAACGCCTGATGAGGTAAGGCCTGCGGCCCCCATATCCTGTATACCAACGATATACGGGGTCTTAAAGACCTCAAGGCATGCCTCAAGAAGCAGCTTCTCCTGAAAAGGATCTCCGACCTGCACAGTAGGACGTTTATCCTCACTACTCTCGTCAAAGACGTCGCTAGCCATAGTAGCACCGTGAATGCCGTCCCTACCAGTCCTTGAACCGACATACATAACGGGATTACCAATTCCAGAGGCTGTGCCCTTAAATATGCGCTCGTGCTTGACCAGCCCTACCGTCATGGCATTTACCAGACAATTCCCATTATAACTATCGTGAAAATAGGCCTCACCACCGACCGTCGGCACGCCCATGCAATTACCATACCCGGCGATACCCGCTACAACGCCGTCTAAAAGATACTTGGTCCGAGGCTCGGTAGGAGCGCCAAAGCGCAGAGAATTCAGATTAGCCACAGGACGCGCGCCCATAGTAAAGACGTCGCGCATAATTCCGCCAACCCCCGTAGCCGCACCCTCGTAAGGCTCGATAAAAGACGGATGATTATGGCTCTCCATCTTAAAGACCGCTGCCATACCGTCGCCGATATCGATAATCCCAGCGTTCTCACCCGGCCCCTGCATAACAGCAGGGCCTTCGGTCGGCAACTTTCCCAGATGCCTTCTCGAAGATTTATATGAACAATGCTCACTCCACATAACAGAGAAGACGCCAAGCTCGGTAATATTTGGCTCACGACCGTCTAGATGCTCAACGACCTTTTTATACTCCTCAGGCGTTAGCCCGTGCTCTTCAATTATCTCTTTAGTTATTGTCACTATGTTTTAAAAACCTCTCAGATTACATGTAGTTAGCTAGATAAATACGATAACGCAACT
>CAZUFI010000053.1:0-9866 GCA_964618745.1 uncultured Thermodesulfobacteriota bacterium
ACCTCCGACTCCCTGCTCCCAAAGCAGGTGCGCTACCAGACTGCGCCACGCCCCGACATCTTCTTACGGTAACGTATATGTGTAACATAGCCCGAAGGCTATTTCAAGGCGTTTATGCCTCATTTAGCAATTCCTTTAGATATTCTTTTAGTTCAAGCAGGGCTTCTCCCCTGTGGCTTATCTCATTTTTTTCTTGCGCCGTCATCTCGGCCAGTGTCTTGCCGGTCTCTGGTATCTCAAAGAGCGGGTCGTAGCCAAAGCCGCCTTCGCCGCGAGGGGCCGTGGTTATAACGCCATAGAGCGTACCCTCAAAGCCTCGTTCATCTCGCCCGCTTGGTTGTGCCGTGCCTATTACGCATCTGAAACGAGCCCTTCTCTGGCCTTCCGGGATATCTTTTAAGACCTTCAATAGCTTTGTATTGTTTTCATCGTCCGTGGCTCCGACGCGTGCGTAACGCGCAGAGCGTATTCCGGGTTGGCCGACCAGGGCCTCTACCTCCAGCCCCGAGTCATCGGCTACCGCCATGATGCCGGTATTAATGGCTGCAAAGCCTGCTTTACCAAGGGCATTAAAGCGGAAGCTCAGCACCCCTTCCTCCGGCAGTTTTAGGGAAGGAAAGTCATCTATGATCGTCAGTATCTCAAGGTCAAGGTCTGCCAGAAGCTCCTTTATCTCGTTGACCTTTCCTCTGTTGGTCGTAGCCAGTAGTATCTTCATCTTGTCTCTTGGAACTCCTTTATATGTAGTAGTTACTACCTTGCCGTCGGCGTTTTGTTGATATTAAATCAGGCAGTGAGGGTTTTTTGTTGTAGCACGCATAGCTCTTTTACGGCGATCTCTGCCATATCTATTAACTCGTCCAGCTCGCCGCGCGAAAATGGTGCGGCCTCGGCCGTGCCCTGTACCTCGATTATCTTGCCGCTCTCGGTCATTACGACATTCATATCGACATCTGCCTGAGAGTCTTCTTCGTAGCAAAGATCTAGGAGATGACTGCCTTTTACGATCCCTACGCTTGTCGCTGCGACTGAGTCTATTATCGGATTCTTCTTTAGTACGCCGCTGTTTACGAGTTTGCCGATGGCATCAGAGAGTGCTATGTATGCCCCTGTTATAGAGGTCGTCCTCGTACCTCCGTCGGCCTGAATAACGTCGCAGTCGATTGTGATCGTACGCTCTCCGAGCGAATCTATATCGACTACGGCTCGCAGGCTGCGCCCTATCAGGCGTTGAATCTCATGGGTGCGTCCCTTTATGCCTTTCTTTGATTCTCTTGGTATGCGCGTCTGTGTGCTGCGTGGCAGCATTGAGTACTCTGCTGTTATCCAGCCCCGACCACTTCCTTTTAGAAAAGGTGGCACGCGCTCTTCTACGGTTGCCGAGCATAAGACATGCGTATTGCCTGCCTTTATCAGGACCGAGCCTTCGGCGTATTTAAGGTAGTCTTTTTCTATTGTAATCGGGCGTAACTGGTTTTTCTCCCTTCCGTCGGGTCTTTTCATTGTTATCTTACCTCATGATGGTTATTTTATTTTGTAGATACTAAGCAGGGTTTAATAGGTGTTTTGCGTTTATCTCTTTTTTAGTTTTTTCTCGGTTGAAAGTCTGAGCTGCTCACGGTGAAGTTTCAGAGTTATTATGTTGTCTTCTTTTGTTTCTTTGGTGAGGCTATCGTCAAACTCTACAATAGCCGTGGTTATGGCTTGCGCTATGGCTTGCTGCGTCTTTGGTTTTGTTAGCCGTCTGGCCTCGGCCTTGTTCGATAGAAAGCCGAGTTCCAGCAATACTGCTGGTACGGCTGTGCCGGTAAGGACTCGGAAAGGCGCTTGACGTACGCCACGGTTGCGAGCACCGGTGGCTTTGATTAGATTTTTATGGATAAGTTCGGCGAGCCTTGCGCTCTCGTGGTGCGACTCGCTCTGAACCATATCGGTGAGGATATCATTGAGTGCTTGGAGTGATTGATTGTTTAAGGGGTTATTATCGCCGCGCGATGCAGTGCTGCCCTCTGGTGCGGCCTCTATGGCAGGGAGGTTATTTTCGCGTGCCGCCAGTAGACGTGCCTCATTGTTGGATGCCTCAAATGACAGGAAGAAGGTCTCGATGCCTTTTACCTCTTTATGTTCAGATGAGTTGACGTGAATGCTTATAAAGAGATCGGCCCCGGCTCTGGCAACGGTCTCGGCCCTCTTATCCAGTTCTATGCCACGGTCGTCATCTCGGGTCAGTATGACCTCAAAGCCAGAGTGCTTATCCAGAAGCCGCTTGAGCTCAAGGGCTACGCCAAGGGTGACGTCTTTTTCTTTTATACCACGAGGCCCTACGGCACCGGTGTCTTTACCGCCGTGGCCCGGGTCTATTACGATGACCTTTACAGCACTTATGATCTTGGGTGCTGCCTTGTTTATCTCTGTGCCGCGTTCGGCGGCCTGCATGGCAAAGGCCTGGGAGGTGCCGGCACTGAAGATTACGAAGGATATAGCGAGTAATATAAAGGTTAGCTTTTTTATCATAGATTTATAGTTTAGTTTTATCGGAGCGTGTTGTCAAATAAAAGAGAGGGTTAAATAGGGTAGAGTCCTTTATTTTTTTGCCTTTTAAGCGTATACTTTTCTCTGGTATAATTATAGATTATGAAAGATAGTCGTTTACTGAGAGAATTAGGGTATTAGGGAGGTTTTATATTGCTCTGGCTTCAATTTATTATAGCTTCGGTCTTTATAGTCGTAAGTGGTTTTAAGATAGCAAAGTACGGGGATGTTATAGCAGAGAAGACCGGGCTTGGTAAGGCATGGGTAGGGCTTATACTGATGGCCAGTATTACCTCGCTCCCCGAGCTTATAACCGGGATAAGTTCGGTAACAATGGTAGGGGTGCCGGATATCGCACTTGGCGATATCATGGGGTCTTGTATATATAACCTGGCGATCCTTGCTGTTATGGATGCCTGCAACAAAGACGTATCGATCTTTAAGCGAGCCTACAAGGGGCATTTCCTGTCATCCGGCTTTTCTACAGTCCTTATAGCTGTCCCTGTTATCTCCATT
This sequence comes from uncultured Thermodesulfobacteriota bacterium, assembly GCA_964618745.1. Lineage (GTDB taxonomy): Bacteria > Desulfobacterota > GWC2-55-46 > GWC2-55-46 > DRQE01 > JAJRSM01. Next base: position 3,049 of record CAZUFI010000053.1, read on the forward strand.
ATGTTTGGGGGATATATGCCCTCTATCGGCCACGTCGGGCTCTATACGCCGATTATTATAATTATTTACCTCGTCGGCTTGAAGTCGGTCTATAACTCAGAGAAGGCAGCCATCAGTGAGTACGTAGATACGACGGTAGAGGCCCTTGATTACGAGAATATTACGTTGAAGAAAGCTATCGTGCATTACGCGATAAATGCCGGTGTTATAGTAGCGGCGGCGACCTGGCTGCCTTTTATAGCCGAGGGGCTTGCCGAGACCACGGGGCTTGGAAGTACCTTTATGGGAACGGTCTTTGTGGCGATGACGACCTCTTTGCCAGAGGTCGCGGTCTCTATCGCTGCTGTGCGCCTAGGGGCGCAGGATATGGCTATAGCCAATATGCTTGGCAGTAATATGTTCAATATTTTAATTCTCGCAGTTGATGATATATTCTATACAGCAGGGCCGTTATTTGCTGATGTTGGAGATAATCATGCCTTGACCGGCCTTATGGCTATAGTAATGGGCGCGGTAGTGGTTATTGCTCTGGCCTTTCCTAAAGAAAAGAAGGTCTTCCTGCGTCTTGGCTGGGAGACGGCGAGCCTTGTCGGGCTCTGGGGGTTGACGATCTACATGCTTTTTGCCACAAGAGGGGCGGCGAGTTAACGGAAACGTAGTTTGAGAGAGAGCCGCGTAATTAGTTACGGTTTTTCGGGTTTTACGGGAGTATTGTCGCGCTGGAGATTATAATCGTCATAATTGATGAAATAGTTGCCAGATACTGCTTTTTATAAGGGGAAAGCCTTGACAGTTTACTTGGGCATTTGGTAACTTATGCACAGAACTTTAATTTTAAAAAATAACCGGTTAAAGGTGGTGTGTCTATGAAAAGAAACTTTATGGTTTTTGTACTTGCCTTAATGCTTGGTGCCTTCACATTCGCCGGATGCGCAACGCAGACAGGTGGAAAGAAAGGTAGTGCTGCTGGCAGCGCTGGCAGCGACGGCAGCGGCAGTGATCTTACCCGTGGCGTAGGTGTTCAGGAGAGTGGCAAGATCTACAGCTCTTCTCTTGATAAGTCTTTTGATGCTGATGCTAATGGCGATGGCAGCGGAACTGTCTATGATGTCTTTTTTGCCTATGATAAATACGCGTTATCGACTCAGGCCCGCGATATTCTGGATAACAATGCAAAGATCTTTAGCAGGAACAAAGGTGCTAAGATCACCATTGAAGGCCATTGTGACGACAGGGGCAGCAATGAGTACAATATCGCACTTGGCGACAGAAGGGCGCAGTCCGTTAAGAAGTACCTTACAAGGGTAGGCGTTGACGGCGATGATATTAATACTGTAAGTTACGGCGAAGAAAAGCCTTTCTGTGAAGGTGTCGGCAATGATTGCTGGCAGAAGAACAGACGTGCTCATTTTGTTGTAAAGTATTAATCTTGGAGCTGGATGAGTTTTAGTCTTTTAATATCTGTTGTGAATCTCTTTGCGCAGATGCCGCACAGGCATCTGCGCATTACCTGTCAGCACCGGTAGGCCAGAATGTTTGAGCAGATATCTACTGGTCCTCTAAAAGAATATGTCATCTTCGGTGTCGTCTTTGTTCTGGTCGCCGCTATATTGCTCTTTGTCAGGGTTCTGGCCCTGCGTGTGCTCCGGCGTTGGTCTAAGAAAACAGATACCGCAGTCGATGATATAATCCTACATTCCTTAAGTTACCCCTCTATATTCTGGGCCTTAGCCGTTGCCCTCTATATCGCACTAGGTACATCAAGCTTTCCAGATAAGTATGTTGGTTACGTAATGAAGGCCCTCGTTGTCCTCATTATCTTCTCTGTCACACTTGCCATCGGCAGTTTTGCCTCAAGGGTACTCCAGAGCTATATCGAGAAGACATCCGGGCAGAGTGCTGCCACAGGGCTTTCAAGGGCGATCCTGAAGGGGGTTGTCTTATCAATTGGCTTTATAATTATCTTCAACAGCCTTGGTATCTCTATAACGCCGCTTGTTACGGCTCTGGGCGTTGGAGGGCTGGCCGTTGCCCTTGCCTTTCAGGATACCTTGTCTAATCTATTCGCGGGCGTGCATATCATTGTGGAGAAACCGCTTCGCGTCGATGACTATATAAAGCTCGATAGCGGCGAGGAGGGTTATGTCGTGGATGTCGGCTGGAGGACGACCAAGATCAGAAAGCTTCAGAACAATATTGTCATCATTCCTAACTCCAAGCTCTCTCAGAGCATAATTACCAACTACTGTATGCCGGAGAAGAGGATGAGCCTCTTGATCCCGGTCGGCGTAAGCTATGATAGCGACCCACAGAAGGTTGAGGATATGTTGACAGATGTGGTCGTTACGGCAGCCGGAGAGTTAAAAGGGTTGCTCACAGATCCCGCACCTTTTGTCAGGTTTTCTCCGGGTTTTGGCGAGTCTTCGCTGGATTTTACCGTAATCTGTCAGGTCGGTGAGTTCTATCAGCAGTATTATGTGCAGTCTGAACTGCGCAAGAGGATCTTCAACAGGTTAAAGGAAGAAGGGGTGGAGATACCATTTCCAACAAGAACTATACATATGCAAGAAACGTGATATAGTCTTTTTAAAGGTTTTATTTCTATCTTGTTTTAAGGACGCTAAACTGAGGAGTTGATATGGCAGAACCATTTGTCTTCTTCGAGTGTACGCCGGTAGAGAGAATGACGGGCAGGCATGCCAAAGATGTCGTTGATTTTCTTGAAATTCTAAAGCAGATATCCCCTGCCAGTATCTTTCACCACATGCATCAGTATTTTTTGAAAACACATGTCGCACCCCCTGAATACCCCAATGACTTTACATGCTGGATAGCCGATTGTCTGGAAGAAAAGGTCCTGGCCGAGAGGCTTGCCAACCTTAATCCCTTTGAGTTTGCTAATATTGAAGATGTTAGGGTTGAGCTGATAAGGATAATTACTAATTACCTGAAGGAAAATCGTCCGCCACGAGCGGTACGAGAGGGTAAAGAGTTCTTCTTTAATGAGGGAATAACAATAGTTATTCCCACCGGGCTCGTGGCTACGAACCTGGCGGAGTTCAAGGCCGCGCTCGATGAGGTCGATCCGTCCTGTATTTATTATCACTTTTATGAGGCACGGCTGCGGCTTGGGCGTAAAGTCGATGACTTCAGTTGTTTCTTCAGTGATTGTTTTGAAGGAGAATGTGCGGGCCTGGCCGAACGTATTCGCAGGCTTGATCCCTATATGTATACCGCAGAGACCCTTAAAAATAAGCTAGTCTCTCTGGTGGTTAGCGCTATGGAGGGTAAATAGATGGGACTTGATGATTATAAGGGTATCTCAGAGGCCGGTGAGCTAAGAGCTATTGAGTATATGGCGGAGAAACTTCGCGGTAGAAGCTTTCTGCATGTAAACTCTACTGCCACAGGCGGTGGCGTTGCTGAGCTTATGCAGAGGATAATTCCGCTGATCAGGGAGCTTGGAATAGATGCGAAGTGGAAGGTCATAAAGGGCAATAAGCAGTTCTTTGAGGTTACCAAGAGGATTCATAACAGCCTGCAAGGTCAGGCCGGCCCCTTGACAGATAAGATGTGGAATACCTATGAAAAGGTAAATAGGAACAATGGCGATAAGATGGACCTTGACGCAGACTGCGTCTTTATCCACGACCCTCAGCCGGCGATGCTTATTGATCAAAAAAAACGAGGTATCTGGGTATGGCGTTGCCATATAGATATATCAACGCCGGATAAGGTCATGTGGTATCTATTGAAGGATCAGGTCAAGAAATATGACGCTGCGATATTTTCGGTGGCAAGCTTTGCGCAGAGCCTTCCCATGCCGCAGTATATGATACCACCCTCTATTGATCCGTTTAGTGACAAGAACATAGACCTGACCGACGCCGAGATAGATGAGGTCTTTGAGCGTTTTAAGGTGCCAAGGGACAAACCCATACTCTTGCAGGTCTCACGTTTTGATCCCTTCAAAGACCCTATAGGGGTGATTGAGTCCTTCAAGATGGTAAAGAAATATTATGACTGCGCATTGGTTCTGGCCGGAGGTACGGCCGATGACGACCCTGAGGGCGAGCGTATTCTGGCCGATGTCATGGAGGCCGCAAAGGGGGTGGAAGACCTTCATATCCTGCTCTTGCCGCCCTTTAGCGATAAGGAGATAAATGCCTTGCAGCGTGGGGCTACCATTGTAATACAGAAGTCTACGAGAGAGGGGTTTGGTCTGGTCGTTGCCGAGGCCCTCTGGAAGAATAAGCCGGTTATAGCAGGGGATGTCGGTGGTATACCGCTTCAAGTAATAGATGGCGTTACAGGGCATCTGGTCCACTCGGTCGAGGGCTGTGCAGTCCGTATCAGGCAGCTCTTGCAAGATCCGATAAAGGCCCGTAATATGGGTATTATGGGCAGAGAACATATCCGCAGGAATTATCTCATTACGGGACACATCAGGAAGTATCTGGCTCTTTGGCTCTCAATGGAGAACCCGGGGCAAGACGTAATCAACCTCTAGGACATCCCGAGCGCTATGCAGCCAAGGTGTCCGCTTAATTTATATATACCCTCCGGTTCGTCCAGTTATTGCCTGTGGCGACCGGGTTGTCACGTCTCTTATTAGTTAAAACAATCTGAGTTTTTTTGTGTTGCGGTCTGGTCCGCGAAGGGTGCATCTCTGTGTTTAAACCGGGGCGGTTTTATGGTCGATAAAATTAAATTGGTCTCAACAACTGCGAGCAATGCCGCTAGGGCTGGCTCTAAGTCGCTTGGCGTCGGGTTTCGCGGTAAGCTGATTATAGCCTCTAATAGAGCGCCTTATTTCAAGAATAAAAATGGCCGTTATGAAAAGAGCATAGGCGGATTGGTCTCTGCCCTGGACCCTGTTATGTCGGCTACCAGAGGCGTCTGGGTCGCCTCTACCCATGGAGTAAGTAAAGGTCGTGGAGTTGGCGACGAACTTAAGGATCTCCGTGTCCCTCCTGATAATCCAAAATATATAGTACATCACGTCCCTATTAAGGGTCATGATATGAACGGCTATTATCACGGCTATTCAAACAGGCTGCTCTGGCCGCTCTGTCATATGTTGCTTGATAAGGTCTATCTAAAGGAGTTTTACTGGCAGAGTTATAAGAAGGTAAATGCCCTTTTTGCAGATGCCATTATAGAGCGTGCAAAGAAAAAGGGCGGTTTTGTCTGGTTGCAGGACTATCACCTCTCTCTTTGCGCCGGGTATATAAGGAATCTGCGCCCTGACCTGCGCCTCTCTATCTTCTGGCACATCCCGTGGCCGCCGCATGATGTATTCAGGGCCACACCACACCGAAAAGAAATACTGGAAGGCATGCTCGCAAACGACCTTGTGGGCTTTCAGATAGCTAATTTCAAACGTAACTTCCTCAGGTGCGTAGACCTTGAGCTCGGCGCAGATATCGATGTGAAAGGGCTTTTTATCCATTGGAAAGGCCATATCACCAAGGTAAAGGTCTTTCCCATAAGTGTGGATTTCAGGTGGTTTGACGCTGCCGCAAGGTCTAGAAAGGCCGTGATATTCTCTAATAGGTTCAAACGTGATCATGGCCTTATCGGGCGCATAATAGGGATCAGTGTTGATAGGCTGGACTATACCAAGGGGATCGTAAAGTGTTTTGATGCTCTGGAGATATTTTTTGAAAAGTACCCGGAGTATCGGGGGCGATTTACCTTTGTTCAGATAGCTATACCGACGAGAAAGACAGAGCCATACCTTAGTTATATGCGGGAGGTCAAGCAAAAGGTGGCCTCTATAAATGAGATGTACGGCACAAAGGACTGGAAGCCCGTAGAGTATATCGAGAAGTGTTGTTCGCACCATGAGCTTGCGGCACTTTTCAGGGTGGCCGATCTGATGCTTATAACAAGCGTCTTTGACGGTATGAATCTGGTAGCCAAGGAGTTTGTCGCCTCGCAGGTTGATTGCAGTGGTACGTTGCTGGTCTCTGAGTTCGCAGGGGTTATTGATGGCATGCCCGGGGTTACCGCCATAAATCCGTATGACAGCGAGGGCTGTGCCGATATGATTAAGGCAGGGATTGAGGCCCCGGCTCAGAGAAAAAAAGAAATGATGACGATTGCCAGAGAGTATTTGGCCAAAAATGATATTTACAGGTGGGTAGAGAAGATAATGGATGAGATGAAAGGGCTTCGCAGGTGAGTATGCCCCTGGATAAGCTCTCAGAGTTTGAGGGTTTTGGCCATGAAGTCTTTGGTAAAAAGCTCTCTGTTTTTCTGGATTTTGACGGCACTCTTGCCGCTATTGCCAAGACCCCAGAGCTTGCCGAACTCCTGCCGGACTCCAGAGAGGCCGTCGCCAGGTTGTCTCGTATCTACCCTGTAGCCATTGTCAGCGGCAGGGGGCTTGACGACTTAACGGAGAAGGTCGGTCTCAGTGGCGTTGCATTTGCGGCAAACCACGGTATGGCGATACGATCAGCGGCGCGAGGGAAGGCAGCTGAAGGCTTTGAGATGGACTATGATATCGGCGCGGAAAAGAGCGTAGCGATAAGGGAGCTGTCAAAGGCTGTCTGCGAGCTACAGAGCCACTACGAGGGGTTTATGCTGGAAGATAAGGGGGCGACACTTAGCCTGCACTACAGGCTCGTTGATGGCGCAGAGGTAGCTGGCCTTAAAAAAGACTTAAGCGAAGTAGTCGCCCCGTTTAAAGAGCGTGGGCTGGTCAAGGTTACTAACGGTAAGAAGGTTATAGAGCTGCGCCCGCAGATTGATTGGGACAAGGGGCGAGCAGTAGAGTGGATTCTGGGTAGAGAGCCCTTTACCTCTACTTT
>CAZUFI010000054.1:0-5619 GCA_964618745.1 uncultured Thermodesulfobacteriota bacterium
TGTACGGTATCAATAATATCCTGCGCCGTATGCCCTGCCTTTACGGCCAAGGCAACCTCACCCAAAAGATCCGTTGCGTGCGCGCCGACTATAGACGCACCGAGGATCTTATCGGTCGCTGCATCTGCGACAATTTGCACAAAGCCGTCACCCTCGCCCATGGCCAGTGCCTTTCCGCTTGCGGCATACGGAAAACGACCGACCTTAATATCAAGGCCCTGCTCCTTCGCGTCTTTTTCTCTTAGCCCTACGCTTGCGATCTCCGGGTCGGTAAAGATCCCCGCAGGGATTACAGAATAATCCATAACCTTATCGCCGCCTAACGCATTGACGACAGCAACCTCGCCCTCTACACTTGCGACGTGAGCCAGCAACATTCCGCCAACTACATCACCGATTGCATAGATGCCAGCTACCGAGGTCTCCATCTTTTCATTTACCTTAATATGACCGTTCTCTAACTCAACACCAACGGTCTCAAGACCTATACCTTTTGTATTAAAGCTCCTGCCGATACTGACCAACACCTTCTCGGTTATTATCTCGGTACCGTCTTTAAGCGTCGTCTTTACGCCTTCGTCCACCACGTCAACCGAATCGACCATCACGCCTGTCAAGACCTCTACGCCGCTGGTCTTAAAGCCCTTGGCAATGACTCGGACGACGGGCTTGTCTTCGGTAGAGAGGATCGTCGGTAAGAGCTCTACGATCTTGACCTCGCTACCGAACTTAGAGAAGAGCGTAGCGAACTCGCAGCCCATAACGCCACCACCGATTATAAGCAGGCTCTTTGGAATCTCCGTCAGGTTCAGGGCCTCGGTCGAGGTTATAATATTTACGCCGTCTATCTTAAAGGCAGGTATCAAAGCAGGCTCCGAGCCTGTTGCTATTATAATCTTCTTGGCTGATATTTCCTCGGTCGTACCGTCTTCGAGCGTCACGGTTAATAGCCCTTCGCCGGTTATCGCGCCGTTGCCTGAAATCAATTCTATGCCGTTGCCTTTCAGAAGCTGCTCTACACCACCGGTAAGCCTTGTTACTATATCGTCTTTTCTTGCTACGGCCTTTTCGAGATCAAAAGAGACCTCGCCCGTGATTACACCAAAGGCCTCGGCCTTTTTTGCGGCTGATAAGGCCTTTGCCGAATAATAAAGTGCCTTGGTCGGGATGCAGCCACGATTAAGACACGTCCCGCCGACCTTCTGCTTCTCTATAACGGCTACGGTCGCCCCTGCCTGCGCCCCTCTAATGGCAGCGACATAACCACCCGGGCCGCCACCAATAATTACGATATCAAACTGCTTCATCAAGACCTCCAAAAAAATATTCTACTGCTAAATTCCATAACTAAAAAACTTATCCCAATGCTAATTCTCACCGTTGCAAGACTCACTATACTCGCTAAACGATACGAGCAGAGTACGCATGCCATCTTCGGCCCCTAGCTCTTCTTTACTCTCTTCTACCTCTTCCTTAATACCGCCATCTCCGCCTTCAGCAGTATCGGCCTCTACCTCATCCAACTCGCCGCCATAAGTAATAGTAATCCTTATGGCATCATCAGGGATCAAAGACAAAGCCCGCTCGGCCCATTCTATTACACATACACCGTCGCCGTAAAGATATTCCTCTAAGGCCAGCCCGTCATCTCCGCAGTCTGCACCGCCCTCGGGCAACCTGTAAAGATCTATATGATAGAGAGGAACTCTGCCCTCATGATACTCATTTATTATCGTAAAGCTTGGACTCTTCAGATAACCCTCGACCCCAAGCCCTCGTGCTATGCCACGAGCAAGAACCGTCTTACCAGCACCTAACTCGCCACGCAGGGCCACGACACTGCCTGCCGAAAGCCCTTCCGCAAGCCGCACACCTAACGCTTCGGTTGCAGCCATACTGGCAGTAACAAAACTCTTTACGCTACGCCCGGGCTTACTCTCTGCTGCGATCTTTGGATTTGATTCTTCGTTCAACTCTCGTCCTCACGGCAACCCGAGTCAGACGGGAGGCCGCTCTCTGCAAAACTCTTTATCAGCAATGCGGATTCTTCTATTAGATCGGTCGCAACAAGACCTGCCTCACCCGTACGCTCGGCTGCGATATCTCCAGCCATGCCGTGCAGGTAGACACCTACAACAGAGGCATCCACAACCGCCATGCCCTGCGCCATAAGTCCTCCGACAACACCGGCCAGCACATCACCCATACCGGCAGAGGCCATCCCTGGGTTGCCCGTAGGATTTATAAAACTCCCCTCCTCGGTCGCCACTATCGTTGATGCGCCCTTTAAAACGACGGTTGCGCCGGTCTTTTTCCTGAGCTGCTCTGCGCTACGCATACGATCTTCCTGTACCTCTGCGATGGTCTTTCCCAGCAGAGTCGCTGCCTCGCCCGGATGCGGAGTTATTACGATCTCCGCACCATTCTCACTGGCATGCTTTACGATAGAAAGATTGCACGCGCTTGAACCATCTACACCTGCCAGAGCATTCAACCCGTCGGCATCTATAAGGACCGCGATACCTTCTTGCGCACAAAAATTCAGCAGCCCTTTTAAAGCATCGACAAAACCAGTCGAGACCTTACCAAGCCCCGGCCCGATAACCAGCGCGCTTTTGCCGACAAGCTCTCCGGCGAGCTCACCGACAGCTGCGTCATTCATAACAATCCGGCTCGGCTCAGCAGACGAGACCTCTTCCGATAGAGGAATCGTCATCACCTCGGTCGTCTTTATCTCCATTATATTAGTTAAGGTCTTTGGCACGGCAACACTTACCAGCCCCGCACCGACGCGCATCGCGGCAGTGGCGGCCATAGCAACTGCACCGCTTTTGCCGGTAGAGCCGCCAGCGACCAGAAGATGTCCGTAATTTCCTTTATGTGTATCTTCCGTACGCCATAGTATCGAAGACAAAAGCTCAGAGACAAGCAGGTCATCTATCAGGTAATTATCGATCTTCACATCAGCAGCGACCTCAGGCGGCATACCGATATCAACAAGGTCTATATCTCCCGTATAGTCTTTGCCTGGATACAAGAAAAAACCAAGCTTCGGGTACGCCATCGTTACAGTCAGGTCTGCCATAACGGCCTCGCCCAGAACCTTGCCGGTCGTAGCATCCAGTCCACTTGGGATATCGACCGAGACGATAACGGCAGAGAGCGAGTTTATGACCTCAATCAACGCGCGGCTTACACCCTTGACCTCGCCGGTAAGCCCTGTCCCAAAAAGCGCATCTACCACGACCGCCGAGTGACGAAGCCTTGACAATGAACTTTCTATTTCCTTGGCAGAAGAGACCTTAAAGCAAGTCCCACCCATCTTCTTCCAGATACGCGCGTTTGTTCCAGCATCTCCTGAAAACGCAGAGATAGGCACAGTCATAAAGACCTCGACCTCATAGCCATCGTTTCTAAGGTGACGGGCAGCCACAAAACCATCACCGCCGTTATTGCCCTTGCCGCATATTATAGAGACGCGTGCCCTGCCCGAGACCTCCAGCTCTGCATCAAGTATCTCGGCTACGGCCTCACTAAGCCCCCGCCCTGCGTTCTCCATCAAGACAAGACCCTTTATGCCGTAGTCCTTTATCGTCTTACGGTCAAGCGTTCTCATCGTCTTTGCGTCTACCAGCATAATCTACTCCGTGGTTATTAGGGTTTCAGCTAGTGCAATCTCTCCGTCGTGGCTCATTGTAATCGACACCTTAGTCTTATCATCACCAGAGACCTCAAGGCCTGAGACCTTCAAGGAAGGTCGCCCCACCTCGTCTCTGGTAATCTCAATATCCTTAAATGGAACAAAGCTGCCTATTGCCTTCATGTAACTCAACTTCACACAGTAACGCGCGGCAAGATGGTCCTCAGACCGTCTCTGCGCCATGCAATATTCCAGTTCACCCTCTGTAAAAAGACGAGTCAACAAACGCCTGCCCCAACGCTCCACGGCCAGCTTAAATCTTGGCACCTCGATTATCTCAATACCAAGACCCTTTATCATCTTACCTAACCAGCTCCTTCATATCCCGGACAGCCGTCTCTATCCCCGCATAGACACTTCTGGCGATAATAGAAAAACCTATTGCAAACTCTTCGATCTCTTTCATAGCGGCAACAGCAGCAATATTATGGTAATCAAGGCCGTGCCCCGCGTGGACGCGAAGCTTAAGTCTTTTTGCAAGCATGACCGAGTCGTGAATCCTCTTAAGTTCAATTAATTTTTCACGTTTGCTCTCGGCATCCGCATATTTACCGGTATGTATCTCGACACCACCTGCGCCAAGCTTATGCGAGAGCTTTACTACATCCGGCACAGGATCTACAAAAAGATTTACCTCTATGCCAGCATCTCGCAAGGTCAGGATATCGGCCTTCAAGCGTTCGGGGCGGGTCTTTACGTCAAGCCCTCCCTCGGTCGTAAGCTCTTGCCTCTTCTCCGGCACGATAGTGACGAGCTCGGGCCTTACGTCCTGCGCAATAGCTACCATCTCTTTGGTTGCGGCCATCTCGAAGTTAAGCTCTGTCTTCATTATGCGTCGCATCATAAAAAGATCTCTATCTTGAATATGCCTACGGTCTTCCCGCAGATGCATTGTTATGCTGTCGGCACCGGCGTGCTCGGCCATAAGTGCGGCACTTACCGGGTCCGGCTCAATCGAGAGCCGTGCCTGACGCACCGTTGCTACGTGATCTACATTTACTGATAATCTAGCCATCTTCTTCTCTACTCCTTAACTTACCTTCTTACCTTCTGAAAATATTCTGTCTTAACAAAGCTCTTTTATAAGGGCCGCTTCCATCTGAGCACCGTAGCCCTCTATCTCAGCACGGTCTTCACCCTCTACTGTTATACGGGCCAGATTCTCAGTCCCCGAGTACCTGATAAAGGCGCGCCCCCTGCCCTTTAGCTTCTCCTGCACATCTGCGAGAAGGCCACTTACGGTATCAATATCATCAAGCGGCTTTTTATTCTTAACAGGGACATTTACCAGTACCTGCGGAAAGCTCGTCATTACAGAGGCCAACTCTGATAATTTTTTACCCTGCTCCCTCATTATCGCAAGTATCTGCAAGGCCGTTATTATACCGTCCCCGGTCGTTGTATGATCAAGGAAGATAACATGTCCGCTCTGCTCGCCACCAAGGTTATAATCATTTTTCAGCATCTCTTCTACTACATACCTATCGCCAACGCCGGTCCTTACAACCTTACCGCCGCCCGCCTCAATCGCTGTCTCAAGCCCCGAGTTACTCATAATCGTCGCCACCAGCGTATTACCCTTTAACGTTCCCTTCCGTAGCATATCGGTTGCGCAGATCGCCAGGACGTGGTCGCCATCGACCTCAACGCCGTTCTCGTCTACCAGAATACATCTGTCGCCATCACCGTCCAGTGCGATACCAATATCTGCGCCTTCGGCCTTTACCTTCTTTGCAAGGTCAGCAGGGAACAAAGCCCCGCAGCCTTCATTAATATTAACGCCATCCGGCTCTACTCCGATTGATACAACCTCTGCGCCAAGTTCATAAAGGACCTCGGGGGCGACCTTATAGGTCGCGCCGTTTGCACAGTCCAGGACGACCTTCAGCCCTTCCAGACTTAACTCCTTAGGGAAGGAG
>CAZUFI010000054.1:5719-9856 GCA_964618745.1 uncultured Thermodesulfobacteriota bacterium
GGCGTTGGCAAAGGGCCGACGACCATCACATCCACACCCATCGAGCATATCCCGGCGACCATCGCGCTCTCAATCATATAGCCGGATAGTCTAGTATCTTTACCTATTACAATCTTATGACGCCTGTCTTCTTTTTTAAAGACGTAGGCTATGGCACGACCAAGCTTCAGGGCCGTCTCTGCCGTTATCGGCTCGATATTAGCGACCCCGCGAACACCGTCTGTACCAAAGAGCTTTTTATTCATTGTATAATTTTCCTTTATTTGTTGTTTGCAGGCCTCTTAGCCGCCCTAAGGTGCAGGCACCTCTAGTTTTTTCCGTACGATCTCTACCCGTACAACAACCGTATCCGGCTCAGCACCCGAGAGCCCCTCCTTTGAAAGATCCAGATGCATGCTCTCAACAACGCTTGCCTTTAACCCGGTTATATCCAAGGTCTCGGTACCAACATATTTGAGCCCAGCCGTAGCACGTTTCTTGCCAAAGACATCAACACTCGACGGCTCGACATTAATGCTCTTTACTTTAAAACCCTTTGCCGGCACGCCTCTGGTCTTTACCTTGACGGTTAATTGTTTATTTGCAAGCCGCTCAAGGGTTATATCAACCGAAGAGGGCCTTACCGTAAGCACATTGATCCCTTTAGGCACCTTTACATTGGCAGGGTCTAACCTATAGGTATTTACCCCGGGCTTTGCGCCACCCAGATCCAGCTCTACCGCGACCTCAGAGGGCGATAAATTATCCAGAAAACCACTGGGCCCAACGACCCTGACCTCTACGTCAAGCCTCGGAGTCTTTGTAACTATCATCTCCTTTGGCATGCCCTTAAGCCCTAACTGCACCATCAAGCCAACCTCAGAAGACTTCTCACCAACGACCAGATACCAGAGAGCTATGGCAAAGATAAGGGCCAGCACCTTAAGGGCTGCATTGTCAAAGATCCCGCCTCTACGCCCCTCCGTGCCTTTCTTCCTGCCTGAAAAAGGACTCATCCGCGATACCTCCCGAAGAGTCCCTTCGAGGCACTTTCATCTATATTAATAACGCTCCTGAGTCGAGCCAAAAGTTCTACCGGCTCTATCCCCATCTCAAGGGTCTCTTCGACAACGACCGAGATCTCACCTGTCTTCTCGGATACGACTATGACAACACCATCGGTCTCCTCTGAGATTCCAATGGCCGCCCTATGGCGAGTGCCCATGGACTTTGTAAGCTCCCTGCTCGTAAGCGGCAAAATAGAACCGGCTCTGGCAATACGACCCCTGCGTATAATCACCGCACCGTCATGCAGAGGTGAAAACGGATTAAATATCGTTAGCAATAATTCTTTGGAGGCCTCTGCATCTATCTTTACGCCGGTATCTACAAAATCCAGTAGATCTATCCCACGCTCTATTACAATCAGTCCGCCGATCTTACCGACCGACATGGCTATTACGCCCTTGCTGACCTCTTCCAAAAACCCTGTCTCTATAATTTTGCGCCCGATAAAAGGTCGTCCCATCTCGCCCAGTGCCTTTCTGATATCCTTCTGAAAGACAACAATAACCAAAAGTACAATCGAGGCCAGAAACTTATTCAGTATCCAGTGGAAGGTGTGGAGCTGAACTCTGTCGGAGACAAAGTAGACGAGCACGATAACAGCAAGCCCCCAGAGCATCCTCTCGGCGCGCGTGTTTCTTACTAGTCGCATCACCCAGTAAAGGACGACCGCAACCAGTAAAATATCTATAACCTCTATCAACGACGGCAGCCTTGCCGCTATATCAAACATCTCTCGCCTCGCTCGCTCCGCCCTTAGATGCCAATCTCTTTTTGAACCACCTCGTAACGCTCTCCCTGCTTTATGGCAGCAACCATTACGGCAGCTTCGCTGGCTTGACGCACGTCATGCGCCCTCAAAACACCTGCCCCGCTCATAAGGGCAGCTACCTGTGTGGCAAGCGTACCGGTTAATCTCTGGTCTATATTCTTATCCAAGACATGCCCAATAAATGACTTCCTTGAAGTCCCTACAAGCAGCGGCCTGCCAAGGCTCTGAAACTCTCGCAGCCTCCTGAGCAACTCCAGATTGCCGCCAACGTCCTTGCCAAAACCAAAACCCGGATCTATTGCTATTCGCGCGCGCTCTATGCCTGCCTGCTCCGCGCACTCTATCTTTTCAGCCAGATAACCATAGACCTCGGCCATGATATCGCTATAGGTGGTATCATTTTGCATCTGCTCAGGGCCGCCCCTGCGATGCATAAGAATAACCCCTGCCTTATATCTGGCTACCACCGCTGCCATACCCTCATCTGCCAGAGCACTTACGTCATTTATAAGCTCGGCCCCTGCCTCCAGTGCGGCTCTTGCGACAACTGCCTTTTGCGTATCAACCGAGACCGCAACGCCACCTCTTACCAGAGCCTCGACAACGGGCAGGATACGCTCGGTCTCCTCCTGCGCGCCGACAGGCTTAGCTCCGGGGCGGGTGGACTCGCCACCAACATCAATAATATCGGCACCTTCTTCGACCATCTCCAGAGCCCTCTCCACTGCACGGTCTGGCAAAGCAAATTCACCACCGTCCGAGAAAGAATCAGGCGTGACATTAAGGATACCCATAATAACTGCGCGTTCTTTAAGGTCAAAGCTGCGAGTTCTGGTTATAAAGGTCAGCTCACCTGCCTCAGCACTCCTGATATTAGAGAGCGCATCTGCTACGGCCTGACCCACATCCGCCAGACCATAAGGCTGGCTCTCCATCTTTTTTACAAACCTCTGCAACTGACCGACCGTACCAGAGAGCAAGCAGCCCGTCTCTTTTATTCTGCACGAGACCGTACCCTTGGCAACGGCGGCTTCCGCGCCTATAGAGAGCATTTCTTGTTTTATTATATTTGCGGCTGGGGGGGTAAGGCCTTCTAACTTAAGGCTGTAATGCTGTTGCTTGGGGATCATATAGGAATATCCCCCGAGATCCACACCAAGACGCTGCATCTCTTGCCTTGCGTCCTCCAGGGATAATATTTCAACTAAGCGTGCCTTCACCTTTTGCTAACTCTCCGCTTCGCCGGTTGCAGCGGCGGCCTAGGCTGAGGTTAGGCCTGGATTATCACCACCGCTCTTATTGCCGGTCGGAATCTTCTCATCTCTTGTCGTCTTAACACCCTCAGGAATAGCATCACCAAAGATAACATGATCTATCTCCTTGGAATTCATCACCTCTACCTCAAGCAACTTCTTTGAAAGCCTGTGCAGAAGCTCGATCTTGCCACTTAAAAGCTCTTTGGCCCTGAGATAATTATCATTGACGACCTTTTTTATTTCATCATCTATATCACGGGCCGTCTGCTCGCTAAAGTCACGCGATTGCCCCATCTCTTTACCTAAAAAGACATGCTCTTCTTTCTTACCAAAGGTAAGCGGCCCTATCTTCTCGCTCATCCCCCACTCACAGACCATCTTACGCGCCAGATCAGTGGCCTTTTCTATATCATTGCCAGCCCCTGTGGTGAGCTGGTCAAGGACCAGCTCTTCTGCTACACGCCCGCCCATAAGCACGGCAATATTATTTTTCAGATACTCCCTGCTATAGGTATGCCTCTCGTCAAGCGGGAGCTGCTGCGTTAACCCAAGTGCCATGCCCCTTGGAATAATAGAGACCTTATGAATCGGATCGGTCCCGGGAATAAGCCTTGCCACAAGCGTATGGCCTGCTTCGTGATAGGCCGTGCTGTTTTTTTCTTCGTCACTTATAATCATGCTCTTACGTTCACTACCCATCAAGAGCTTGTCCTTTGCATCATCAAAGTCTTCTTTATCGACCTTGTCTCTATCCCTTCTAACGGCAAGGAGGGCCGCTTCATTTACCAGATTCGAGAGGTCCGCGCCGGAAAAACCAGGTGTGCCTCGTGCGATATTATCCAGATCAACGTTCCCTGCAAGCGGTGTCTTGGCCGAATGCACCTTTAGAATCTCCAAGCGTCCTCTCAGGTCCGGCTTCGGTACTATAACCGTCCTATCAAACCTGCCCGGCCTTAGAAGCGCCGGATCAAGGACATCCGGGCGGTTCGTCGCCGCAACAATAATAACACCCTCATTACTCTCAAAGCCGTCCATCTCGACGAGCAACTGGTTAAGCGTCTGCTC
>CAZUFI010000055.1:0-9656 GCA_964618745.1 uncultured Thermodesulfobacteriota bacterium
TTACTCCGCCCGAGAGATCAACGTCAGGGACTATGAAGGTGATCTTTAGTTTTTGCATTTATCCAAGACCTTAACAAAGAAGAGTTGAAATGCTTTTTCAGGGTTGTTATATACAAGTGAGTTTGCAATATCTGTTATGACTGCTGAAACAATTGGCATCTCTTCAGGAATAGCTTTTAAAGTCGAGCGACCTTCTTTTAGTTTCCAAAGTCCCTTGGGCCCGTTAAAGCCGTAAATTTCAAAACCAAGCGAGCGAAGCTCCTCAACCTCCCAGCCCGAGATATGCGCCTCGTCCGGGTTGTCGTCGGGGCCCGGCAAGGTAGGGAGAAAGCCGTTTGGTGTGGTTAGGATGATCTTCTGACGTGAGACTCGCTCCATCTCACTGAGCATTATAAAGCCGTCTTCTTTTCTTAGATGTTCGATGATCT
Source organism: uncultured Thermodesulfobacteriota bacterium (assembly GCA_964618745.1). Lineage (GTDB taxonomy): Bacteria > Desulfobacterota > GWC2-55-46 > GWC2-55-46 > DRQE01 > JAJRSM01. The sequence continues at coordinate 429 of CAZUFI010000055.1, forward strand.
CGGTTGCCACGGCACAGTCAAAGGAGTTATCTTTAAAAGGCAGGGCACGTACGTCTCCGAGAATATTTGCGTCATGGACATCTTTGTTTTTCTCGGTCTTTATATATGGCAGGTAGTGATCAATACCAACGCACCAGCCCTTCTTGCTCAGTGCCGCTACGCTCGGGTTTCTTCCCGATCCGATATCAAGGATAGACCACGAGGCATCTATTTCTCTTCTAAGAAGTGCCGATACGTTGTGTGTGCCGATATAATTATTATAGAACTTTCTTAGCATAACCAATCTATCCTACTTGCCCATTAGTGTTTTTAGAAAGATACTCGGGTTTTTCAGGTAAAAGATGACGAATCTATAGTAGCTTGTCTCAAAGCTCCAGCCAGCACCCCAGGAGTTAAGGCAGCCCTTGCAGTCATGCACCTTATTGATACGAACATCCTGCATCTGTGTGCTGTGCCATATTTCGGTCGGGGTGTTTTCTCTGATGTTGCCGCCAACTGAGTTAAAGTGCGTGAGGCACGGGACAATATCCCCGCTCCACTTAAGCAGGCAGAATGTATGCATGGCAAAGCAGGTAAATTTAATCGACTCGCCAGCCAGATCCTTTATCCATAGATCCTTCAGCACCGATGGGGCCTGCGAGAGGATCGCCTCGGTCAAGTTAGACTTGATATCGTTTTTACCTTCGTTGCCGTAAAAACTGCACTCGTTATACCATGCCTCGGTAAGCTCAATGTCTATTTGTTTCGCGTAGGCACGGACCGGCTCAACAGATTGGAGAGTAAGGTCTGAGATTACAATGCCGGCAGAGATGTGCAACTGTGAGCCGTATTCATTTCTTAGCTTGACCAGTTCCTTAAGAAGGTGATCTGCCTTTTTGAAGTTTCCTTTGACCCCTCTTATCTTATCGTGCTCATCGCCTATGCCGTCGATTGATACACCGACGTAGATGGTTATGCCGGCCTCCAGTGAGCTGCGTACCACCTTTAAGACACGGTCGGGTAATAGTGCATTGGTGCTGAGCTGAAGGATGGCCTTTGGCAGTACTTTGTGTATGCCAAGGAATATTTCTTCCAGATCTTTTCGGAGTATAGGCTCTCCTCCTGTAATCTGTATGTAGCGAAGATCCCTGAAGAGCGGATCGCTAAGGGCCTTAATGATCTCGGTGGCAGTTATGGGGTTCTTGTCATTCGGCGTATTCCATATATTACAGTGCGTGCACCTGGAGTTACACCTGTCCGTGATCTCAAAGACCAGCCACTTGGGCCTGAGTGATCCTTTGGTAGATCTACGCGCGAGGTTTGTGAGGCCGACGACGGCATTTTTTGTGCCTGATATAATATTACTAATAATAATATTATTCGGCTTGCTCAATGAATTGCTCATTTGATCTCCGTTAGGCTTCTTAGAGAAAATCTATTTTTATTCTAACTATGCCAAATTAAGTTGACGTAGCTTTTTGACTACAATTTGCGTGGTCTTGCGAGATTCTTCTTTTAGAAAAGGCTGTTTTTCTTTAAGCCGCATCTGTAGCTCGGCATAATTATCTTTTAAATATTCAAATTTATCTATTATCTTTTCTGTGCTGATATCTTCGACCTTTAACATGAGGTCTGTGCATTCGATTTTTTTCACAAATCCAGTAATCTTATCCTCATAAGAGATGGCAATAAACGGAACTCCCCCTTTTACACTAAAGACAGTGCCATGGTACCTGATACTTATCATACAATATAATTCGGCGATCAAAACCTGCTGCGCATGCGCGTCAATATTGGTTGGCAGTAAGAAGACCTTCCCTTTTTCTTCTTTTTGGAAGAGGGCGTAGATATCTTCAAGTAGTCCGACATCTTGCTCTTCCAGTCGTTCGCCAAACAATATTGGGATCAAAAGCACATTGTATCCTTCCTTGATCAAATGTCTGGTCAGTTCTGTAAATGTTTTTTTAATATTTAGACCAAGATTTTGGTTCTTGCCGTGGACAGGATGCCACATCACATCTGTTATCGCTATGCCTATGACCTTATTTTTCTTTAGCGTCTCCGTAATCTCAGTAATATTATTATATCTGTCCAGGTAGTCTTTGGGTATGTCATTTTGAAGAGCTGAGTCCAGTGCAACATCAGCGGTTAATCCGAGCTGAGTCTTTAAACACTCGTAGGATATTTCTTCTCTGACTATAAGGGTATCGGCTTTCTTGAGTATATATTTTCTAAAAATATTCCAGTATGGCCGTGTAAAGGGGCCCATTGAAGGGGCATAAAAAAGAAAAGGCTTGCCTTTGAGTTTAGTTACTATAAGTTCAAAGAGCGAAGGGAAATCAGCTATTAAGTTAGAGCCGTATAGGTCGCCTACATCAGCTCCGCCCGGAGCGTGAATTACAAAATCAGCTTCATCGATGGCTTTTAGAAATTTTCTTCCATGACCGGTTATAGAGAGTCTTCCGAAAGTAATCATGGATAGAAGAGCACCTAAATAAACAAGTAAAAAAGTTACCTTGGGTATAGGGTTGTCGGGACAAGTTAAAGGCAGTTTGATTGTCTGTATATCGTCATAGGGGAACTGCGATAGAGTCTTGCAGGCCATCACCATCGTGATCTTATCGACAATTAGTTCAGCCTTTAGAGAGTCTACCATAGCTCTGATCGCTGCCTCATCGCCTCTGTCGTTCCATGGGGCGTGGGTTACCAGAATATTCAGTCCTTTCTTTTTATGCATTGTCTTATAGTTCCTTTGTTGGTTGTTTAAAGAATTAAGTTCTGCTGGCCGAATACTTTTTTTTAGCCGCCGTAGTGGTCGCTACCGAATAATATCTAAGGCCAGCTTGACGTCCTCTTTGTTTATTCCTTTTATTATAAGGAGGGTTGTAAAGTAGAGCAATATCGCTGCGGGCACGAGTGACCATAGCGGTAAATTATAAAAGTATAAAATGAAGCCTCCCATAAAAGCACTTGAGACCATGACTTTAATAATGATCTCTACAAACTTCTTATTGGGAATGCCGTAGCCAAGCTTTACGCACCAAACTAGGGCAAGCCCTAAAGATAGTAGCTCGGTCAGCACAGTTGCTATGCTTGCGCCTATCATGCTGTATCTGGGAATCAAGATCAGATTAATAACTATATTTAGAGTCGCGCAAAGTCCCGCTATCTTTGTAGGTATTATTTGCCTGTTAGAGGCTTGAAATAATCGGCTCAGAGGAGTGATCATGAATATGAGCATTATAGACCAAGCAAGTATCTGGAGCGGTATTATCGCATTGCTGTACTCCTTGCCAAAGAGCATTAAGATAAGCCTTGGTGCTAGCAGCGTTGTCCCAACAGAGATGGGGATTCCCAGTATGGCCAGGTACTTGAATGATTTTGTAATTGCAATTTTCAGAGTGTCTATAGATGTTAGGTGCAGGTTTGAGATGAGGGGAAAAAAGGCTGCGCCAAAAGCGGCTGGTATATAAAGGACTACAAATGTCATCTTGTAGGCGATATTATACCAGCCCACGACCTCATCTCCTTTCATAAAGGACAGCATTACCGAGTCTGTCCAGTAAAAGATACTTGTGAAAAAAATAGCAAATGCAAAGGGTAGAGCTTCTTTGATCGTGTGCTTCAAAAATGTAAGGTCTAACTCCAGTAACGAGGAGGAAGATCTTTGAAGAATTTCTGGAAACTTTATTTTTAGAACTATAATGCTGTATGTAATGATGATTATGCTGGATAAAAGATAGATGATGGAGAAGGTGGTAACGTCTAAGTTTAATTTTATGGCGATGAGGGCTCCGCCGAACATTAGCGCGCTGGATATGATCTGCCCTATGGATTCATATTCCATTTTTTCGTGCGCCTGAAAGATAGAATAGAGCATCGTGGTGAATGAGGATATAATTACGGATATGGTTATTATGTAAACTATGTTGACGGTCTTTGAGGGATAGTTCATTAAGTTGATGACTATTGCGATGAACAAAAAGGTTGCTGCCGATAGTAATAGTTTTATCGATATAAGATTTGATAGATACTTAGGCGCAAGTTTTTTATCGCGAGCTACTTCTCGTACCGTAAGGCGTTGTAAACCAATATCGGTCAAGACTGCAAATATAGCCGTAAAGGCTAGGGCAAAGGATAGGACGCCAAAGTTTTCTGCGCCAAGATACTTCGCAGTGTAGACGATATAGAAAAAACTCAGGGTATAGCCGATAATCTGCGCGAACAGTAACAGCGTCGTGTTTCTAGCTATTCTTTTAATAGTGGTCATGCTATGCCCTCAGTACATTCTCGCATTTTATATCGTTGGTTGCGCCGCGTGTGTCTACTACTACGGCGCTATGCTTTACTATCCATTCATAGTCATAATCGCTGTGGTCGGTTGCAATGAGTACGCAGTCGTAACTCTTGAGATTTTCTACAGTTAGATCTATTGATTCCATCTCCAGATTATGCTTGCGCATCTTGTGCGTGGCCGGTACATGCGGGTCGTTGTAGGCGACCTCGGCACCGAGCTTTTGTAAAAGTTCTATCAGCACAAGCGAAGGGGATTCGCGCACGTCGTCTACGTCTTTTTTATAGGCTAGCCCTAAGACTAAAATCTTTGAGTCTTTTATCGGTTTGCTCCGTAGGTTCAGGGCCTCAAAGACCTTGCCAACGACATAGAACGGCATCTGGGCATTTATCTCTCCGGCAAGCTCTATGAACTTTGTAGAAAAATCGAACTGCTTTGCCTTCCATGAAAGATAGAATGGGTCTATCGGTATGCAGTGACCGCCAAGGCCCGGCCCGGGATAAAATGGCTGAAAGCCAAATGGTTTTGTGCTAGATGCCTTGATGACCTCCCAGATATCGATATCCATGCGTTCGGTGAGCATCTTGAGTTCATTGACCAGCGCGATATTTACGCAGCGATAGATATTTTCCAGAAGCTTGGTCATCTCCGCAGCCTTTGTTGATGAGACCTCGACGACCTGCTCTATTACCTGAGAATATAAAAGTGAGCCGACCTTTAAGCACTCCGGTGTTGTGCCACCGACGACCTTAGGTATTGTAGAGGTGCTGAAGTCTTTTCTGCCCGGGTCTTCTCGCTCTGGCGAGAAGACCAGAAAATAGTCAGTACCTGTCTTTAAGCCCTTTTCCTCAAAGCGTGTCTGCAATAATTCTTCGGTAGTGCCTGGGTAGGTCGTTGACTCAAGCGATATTATCTGGCCCGGGCGCAGGTGCCTGGCTATTACCTCGGCGGTCTCAACGACGTAGCGCATCTCGGGCTCTCGTGTTTTGTTAAGTGGCGTGGGTACGCAGATTATCACGGCCTCGCAGTCGGCAAGCCCTGCCATAACCGTCGTTGCCGTAAAGTTGCCGCTCTCTGTGATCTTTAAAATAGCAGAGGCGGGAATATGTTTTATATAAGATCTGCCCTCACAGAGCGAGGTTACCTTGGTTGCGTCTACATCAAAGCCTGTCACTGTAAAACCTTCTTCGCAGAACCGTAAGACCAGCGGCAGCCCTACGTAGCCGAGCCCTATTACGCCTATCCGGGCACTTTTGTCCTCTATCTTACCGATTAATTCATCGATTATCTTTGCCACAGTCTTTTTATCTCCTTTAATCTTGGTTGGTCTTTTATTTTTCTATCTTTTTTATCCAGTTACCATCGCTGATATCGTGTATTTTTTCTTTGTCTACGCCAAGCTCCAGAAGCCTGCGTCTGAGCTCGTCTCCGCTGCTGAAAGAAGTTATGACGTAGAGCTCGGGATCTATGACGGTGAGCTCTTTGAGTGTGACGACCTCTGCGCCAAAGAACTCGGCAATACTCGATCTCTCCTCTGCGACACCTATAAGCTCAAGGCCTGCTTCTTTTAGTGAGAGGTAGGCAATCTCCGTTACCTCGTCTATTCCGCAGAAGGCAATGCGCCTTATACCGTTTTTTTTAATGGCTGAGAAGAGCTGGCTAAAGTCAGTACGTGCAACGCGGTAGAGGTTAGTGAAGTTACGAAGGTGTTCGTATGTGAGGCGCGATTTTTCTTTAAAGCCCTTTGGCGTCAGGTAGTATTTGTACCTGTTTCTCGGTATCTGCGAGACGGTGATGAAACCCTTTGATGCGAGGTTTTTTATATAGGAGTTTATGAGCCCGAGCGCAACGCCGAGGTTTCGGCTCAGATCGCGCTGGGTCAGCTGCTCGTTGCGAGCTATCTCATCCATTAAAAGCAATGACCGATAGTCATCGTTTTCTGCGGGATTGGCGGCATTTTTTTTGTTGTTATCCATATAGTTTTGGGCTGTTCCAGTATCTTTGCGCAGGTCTTGATTGATTTTAGGGTTTTGTAAGCCCCCACCTTTATATCTTTAAAGGAGGGGGGCTTACTCACACTACATCCCGATCATGGCAACGGGTATGATCAGCGACAATCTGCGCTTGTGCTTCTTACCCGTTGCTAAAAAAACCATTAAAGACGGGTATTGCCTAGGTAGCGTTCATCTCCGGGTAGCGTTCATATTATGAACATAACATTTTTTATATGTTAGGTCAATGGTGCGTTCACTATATGAACATCGGCAATATGGTAAAAAACTTAAGGGTTGTATGGTGTTATTTAGTAGCTGTTCATTATGTGAACGGCCCATGAACGGTAAAAAGAGGTTGTAGTCTTTAAAATCTCAGTTTTTGGGGGTAGTGTTGACTACGGTAAACTCTGTGGCTATGGGGCCTAGTTTTTGTTTTGTTTACTTCTGAATCAGGCCGTTGGGTAAGAGGCGATGAAGCTGCTGCGCCTTTTGTAAAGGCGCAGCAACTGGATCTAGATTTACCTAAAGGCTATCTCTTACTGAAAGTCTTTATATGTAGGTGGCGTGGAGTGATTGTTTGACTGTGTATTTGATATTATCCTTACAACAGAGCTTACCCATCTTTTATTCTGTTTTGTTATTATGCAGAGCCGGTAATACCACGTACCGGGCTCGACTGCATCGTCTTTATACCGGGTCTCGGTTGCGTCGTCTGTATAGAATATAGCATCGACCTCGGGGTATACAGGGTCACGGCTGGTCTGGGACTTGACTACCTTATAGTACTTAAAGTCCTCTCTGGTATAGTGTTTCCACGAGGTATATACCTTACCGTTTCTGAGCTTTGCCTTAAATCCTATGGCCTTTACAGATACTGGTTTTGCGTACTTGCTTTTGTACTGTTTTTTGTGGCTCTTATCTCCACCTCCGCCACGCCCCATTCGGTCAGATTCGGCAAAGGCCACGGCACTGGTCATCAAGAATATAGTCGCTACCAGTAAAATAATATATTTTTTCATCGGTCAAGCTCCCTGTATATCGAAGGGTTTGGTGAAGGGTTCGGTGGAGGTTCGGTTCTGTCTCAAGGTGAGTTGCCTTTGGGGCTGCTCAACAGCCTAAGGCAGTAACTTTATATATACTAAAAGATAATAAAGTATGCAAGACAAATAAGATTATGCAGTTGTGGTTAATTGTAAAGCCATCAAAATTGGTGTATATTCTACTAAGTGTCAAGGGCCGATAAAGGTCTTTAAACCAAAGGAGTTTGACCAATGATAACTAGAAAGACAAAGATAGTAGCCACGCTTGGGCCGGCCACCGATAGCTCCAAGGCGATAAAAGACCTGATAACCGCGGGCGTAGATGTCTTCCGGCTCAATATGTCGCACGGTACAAGGGCCGATCAGAAACAAAGGATTGAAAAGATCAGAGAGGTCTCGGCGGGTTTTATGCGTCAGGTTGCAATACTCATGGATATTCAAGGCCCGAAGATTCGTATCGGCAAGGTTCGCAGCGGCGGGATTCTGCTAAAAGAAGGTAGTTCACTTACGATAACTACCGAGGATATTATCGGCCAAGAGGGCCTCGTGTCGACGACCTATAGTGGGTTGGCAGAGGATCTGAGTCCCGGCGACCGTGTCCTTATTGACGATGGTCTTTTGGAGTTAAAGGTTAATGATATTGAGGGGCAGCGTGTCAACTGTACGGTTATATACGGCGGTTTGTTAACAGATAACAAAGGCATAAACCTGCCGGGCGTTGATGTAAGTGCCCCGTCCTTTACAGCGAAGGACAAGGCCGACGTAGACTTTGGGGTCAGTGAAGATGTGGATTTTTTCGCCTTGTCATTTGTTAGAACCGTTAAGGATATTAAGCAGTTGCGAGATCATCTAGAGTCGCGTGGCTCTCGCATACCTATATTGTCAAAGATAGAGACCGATACCGCAATCAAAAACCTGGATGAAGTGCTGGCTCATTCGGACGGGTTAATGATTGCGCGTGGCGACCTGGGCGTAGAGCTCTCTGCCGAAGACGTGCCGATACTCCAGAAGCAGATTATAGAGATGGCACGTAAGGCCGGTAAGCCCGTTATTACAGCGACCCAGATGCTCGATTCGATGATGAATAGCCCCCGCCCGACAAGGGCCGAGGCCTCGGATGTCGCCAACGCCGTCTTTGATGGTACCGATGCCGTTATGCTATCGGGCGAGACGGCATCCGGCAAGTATCCGGTCAAGGCCGTAGAGGTAATGGGGCGTATAATAGACAAGGCAGAAGGGGTAGTCGTAAAGAAGGAAGAGTATATCCGACGTAATATGGAGAAGCATTCTTCTGTGACCGAGGCCGTTGCCTTTGCGGCCATTGCTGCCGCAGGAGAGGTCAACGCAAAGGCGATAGTCGTCTTTACGCTATCGGGCTCGACGGCTTACCTGATATCTCGGCTTCGCCCAAAGGCAGCTATCATCTGCTTTACGCCAAACGCAGGGACAGGCAGGAAGCTTGCACTCCACTGGGGGCTGTCTTCCTTCTTTCTCCGCTTCGGCGACGAAGGTGAAGACCTGGTAAGCCAGGGCGAGTCACGCCTGCTGGAGCTTGGCCTTGTCAGACGTGGCGACCATATAGTTACCGTCTCTGGCAGTAGCACCGGGATAAGCGGCGCAACGAATATGATGAAAATAACTACCTGTAGTGGAGCATAGCCCCTTTGGGGCGGCAAACTACCTGCGGTGAGGCAAAGGGGTAGCGGTTGACGCCTTGTTTTCTCCTTCCTTGATGGGAGGGGATTAAGGGGAGGGTGAAGCCCCTTCGGGGCGGTAAATTCAATAGGGTCGTTCTTTGCTATGCGTTTTGCTGAATTCTACTAATAGACTATGCTGTGCGCAGCACTCTGCGCTCCTGCGGAGAGCAAAGTCCAATAAGAAAGTATGAGTTATGCATAGTAAGAAATCATATTGATGCATT